>NZ_RPZY01000029.1:0-18343 GCF_008661855.1 Varibaculum sp. | reverse complement strand
TCCCGGCGGCATATGGGGATGTCCTCCACCACTATGAATCGCCATCCCCACCCCCAGCCCGCGTCTGAAAACAATAATTGCCGCCCCCACCACGGACACTACTTTCACCCAGGTTTTCTGAAATGATCTGGCAATTCGTCCCGATTTCTTCCCCTTTTCAACTTTGAGATTAACCGGGTTAAAAGATTCTTGTGTTAATGTCCGCTCGGTCGCAGCTACAGTCGATTCGTCCTCGTTACCTGAAATAGACCCGGTAGCAACGCCCTGAGCAGCCTGGATTTCTGACCCCATCGGAAGTGGGGCCGGTAATTCTGGGGCCGGTAATTCTTCGGTTACTTCCGTATTCGCGCTACTAGCATGACTTTCTGACTGGTTTTCTTGTTTCAAAGAACCAGGTTCAAGCGATTCCGTACTTGCTTGCGGTTCTTGACTATCCAGATTCTCACCCGGCTTCGCAGAACTATTAGCCTCATTTAGATTCTTCGGTTTAGATTCATTTTCGGAACTCATATTTCCTCCTTCTCGTTTCCTTAAGTGATACCAACACGTTAAAGAAACGATTTATGAGACTAAGAGGAATAACCTATGAATTCCCTATGGGTATTGATTTTTGAAAACCGCCCCACCCCATAAAGCTAACCTAAACCCTTCCAAACAGCACTTTCCCCTATAAAAAGGACGTACACCCTATTTTTCGACTTTGGATTCGCAGCTCTCACATAACCCGAAAACATCAGCCATATGTTCAATATCGCTGAACTTATAGCGCCGAGCAATCTTACCAATCCACTGTTCTAACTGGTCATCTTGAATATCTACCGTATAGCCACAATTCCTACATACCAAGTGGTGATGGTGACGGCGCTTAGCACAACGCCGATAAAGAGTTTCTCCGTCCTCGGAACGTAAACTATCCAGCTCTCCTGCCTCGGTTAGGGCTTGCAGGTTGCGGTAAACAGTAGCTAATCCCACGGTTTGCCCAGCTAGAGCCAGGGCAGTGTGTACCTGTTGCGCAGAACGAAAATCCGTTTCATCAGCCATGATTGCCATAATCGCGTCCCGCTGCTTCGTTTTACGCTGCATTACCATTGCTTCTCCTAACTTTTTCCTCTCCCTTTAACGCTGCCGTAAAAGACAGATTTTCCTAACCGCAGCCTCTAACGCATACTGCGGATCGCGGCTAGCGCCCTTCGCGTCCTCGTCAGCTTGCGCAATAACCCTAATTGCCTCCGCTAGCTGCGCGTCAGTCCAGCCGCACACCTCCCGCCGCGCTTTCTGCACCTGCCAAGGCGCCATCCCCAACTCGGCAGGACTAACTCCCCGGCCGCTTACTTTCGCCAGGCTACGGAACTTTAGGGCGAGCGCACCCCCAATCGCGACCGGCTCCACCCCGGAAGAAAATGCTTGCCGTAGTAAAACGAGGGCGCGCGACAAGTTCCCGACAGCTACCGCATCTGCCACATTAAAACCGCTAGCCCCCACCCGCGAGCCATAAAACTGTTGCACTGCCTGCAAAGTTACTGCCTGCGGATAATCGGAAACCAGTTGCCTAGCCGCCCCGATTAGTTCTGCCAAATCCTCACCAAGCGCATCTACCAACAGCTGCGCCCCGGCTGGCTCTATGCGTCCCCCAACCGTGCGTACTTCCTCAACCACTAAAGACAGTTTGTCGCGGGCATTCTTGATTTTCGCGACTTTAACTTCCCGCGCCCCCGCCTTTTTTATTTTATCTACCTGGCGTTTCCCTTTATTTGAGCCGTCGTGACAGGTAATAATCCAGCAATCTGGCTGCGGAGATGCCAGATAGGCTGCTAAATCATCCCCCAGAGTTTCATCAGCAGATTCAAAATCTGGAACGATAATCAAACGAGCCTCCCCAAATAGAGAGGGAGAAGTAAGCGAGCCCAAAGCCCCCGCCTGGTAACTGCCAGCGGTCACTTCGGTAATAGCTAGAGTAGAATCCTGGTTACGTCCTAACTGTTTCAGGCGGGAAACAGCTCGATCCGACAACAGTTTCTCCGGTCCTCGAATCAACACCACGGGTGCTAAGGTGCACTCGCGCCAAGTCATCAGTTTTTCCGCCATGCTTCAACATTGCCATCTCTTACCCCTTTTTGGAAAGTAGCAGCGCCAAATAAAAACTATTCCTGCCACCAAAGCTCCCAGTGCCAATAAGCCGGGTATTCCTTGTGGCCAAGGCAAAATCGCGAAGCGATTAGCGGATACAGCCTGGGCAACAACCATCACCCACTCACACCCGAAAGCAAGTACCCTAGCCAGTAAATAACCAGGTAGAGGTAAGAAAACTAAAATAGCGCCGCCCCAAATCAGCAAGGTAACTACCGGAGCGATAGCTACATTGGCGAGGACGGTCAAGGTATTGATTCCGGGACGGATTAAGAGTTGCCCCGGTAGGCAAGCTAGTTGTGCCACCAGGCTTACCAGCCCCACGCTCAGCAAGGATTGAAAGCCCTTTTTCAGGTAGTCATAATACTTGCCAGCAATTATTTTTAATGAAGGGCGGGGAAACCTAGAGCCCCACAGGGTAGTTAGATTCTGTACTTTTCTCTCGATAAAGGGAACCGCCAATACAATCGCGGCAGTGGAACTGACTGAAAGCAAAAAACCTATATCAGAACCAAAAGCAGGGTTAAAAATAAGTAAACCAATTATCGCTGCTGCTAGGGAACTAAATGAGCAAGGTTCGCGCCCTGCTGCCAGGGCTAACATGCTAACCATTCCCATGACACTGGCGCGCAGTAACGAGGGGGATGGTCCGAGTAGTAGACAATACCCGACTAACAAAGTTCCACATATTAACAGACGCCATCGTCTAGCAAATCCCGCGCTAAGCAGCGCTACCAGGGAAATCAGAACCGAGATATGCATTCCCGATACACAGGTAATATGCACAATCCCCGCAATTTTTAACGCTTCGCTATCCGCCGACGTATCAGCTCTGATTCCTAGAATCATGGCCGGCAGCAGCGTTGCTGCGGCCGGGGATTTTACTGCCGCCAGTTTTTCTTCCAGCCGGGTCGCGAACTTTTGTTTCAGGGCCGCCGCTCCGCGCGGCCCGGCTCTAACTTTGGGGGTAGACAATAGTTGTCCCCGAATTTCAATCAAACTATTAGCACTTATCCCGCCATTATTTGTAATGTCCAGATTTGCGCTACTAGGGGATTTTTCTAGTTTTATTGCAGATTGCAGGATGGTTCCGCGAGGATAAGTAGGCATACCGCTACCGAACGCCATGATTTTCAACCCGGTATTAACCGGGGCGGAACCCGGTATTTGCGCTTTTTGCAGTTTTAACTGGACTATCTGCTGGTCACTGTCTGGCGCATATTTTCGCGGCGGCGTCTCTACCTGGGCTATCACTTTAGTAACCGCGATATTTCCTTGCCAGGCACGCGCTAAAGGATCGGCTGCTAGCGTCCTAGCCGACTGGGTGAGGCTCACCCCTACCCCACCTAACGCGCCGACAGCTAGAGCCGACACCAATCCCACTTTTGCCAAGCGCCCTTTATATACGGCGATTAAGAACCCTGCGCTAAGAACGAGAGCTAGTGCACTAATAACCGGTATCCATTTAAGTGGCATGGCTGGCAGTACCAGCGCCCCCAGCCAGGCGCTTAATACTGGCGGCGCTAAACGCAGGTCAAGAACTTTCTTGTTCATGACCGACTACAAGCTAATCATGCCAGCGAGAGCAGCATATTTTTTCTCGCCTATTCCCGACACATTTTTCAAATCCTCAACGCTTTGAAACTTTCCCTGCTCCTGGCGATAGGCAATAATTCGTTCTGCGAGAGATTCCCCCACTCCCGGAAGCTTTTCTAGCTGTTCTTTTGTGGCTTGATTGATAGAAATTTTCCTATTTCCTCCCGATATTTTCCCTCCCCCATCCGCAGTCCCCCCGGTTTCACCGTTTGCACTAGAGTCTGCGCCCTCGACACCTACTAAAATCTGTTCACCATCATTAACTTTTCGCGCCAGATTAAGAGCGCTCACATCGGTATTGGCAAGCACCCCACCGGCAGCGTTAATGGCGTCTTCTACGCGTGAATCCGCATCTAGACGCACCACCCCCGGTTTCTTTACTTTCCCAGCTACGTGCACCAATACTTTTTGGGCAGCCACTGCTGAGGACGCGACTGGGGAAGCGTCTGAGGAGTTTATCGACGTAGAGGAGGGGAAGGAGGAGGGTGAGGAGGTCTTGGCGGTCGGGGTTTTGCCTTGTGCCCAGCCCGCCATAACTGCCACAATCACGATTGCTACCAGTGCAGCGGCAACTACTGTCGGTGAGGGCGTAAGTCGCGCTTTTAACCCACCTTGTTCAGAGCGTAATCGCTTTTCAGCTTGCTCTAGGACTTGCTCTCCTTGGCGTGCAGCGCGGGAAGCGTGCAGGAATTGGGAACGAGTATAGCTTGGTTTTTCCTCAGGCATGGGGTGAAAATACTTCCTAGCGACTTACCTCGGCAAGATTTCTTCTGTCCCCAACAGCACCGCCTGTCATTATCTACTACTGGGGACAGGCTTTAGTTGTAAATCCTCCCGCACCTGGAGGGCGATTCCGCAAGCTTAAAGCACATAGCCAGCAACAGAAACCTATTCCCAGCAGATATTCCCACACCCGGAAGGCGATTCCGCACCCGGAGTGTCATTCTGCAAGCACAAAGCACCTAAACACCAGCAGAAACCTATTCCCAGCAGATAGTCCCACATCAGGAGGGTGATTCTGCACCGGGAGGGCGATTCTGCCAGCAAAACCCCTGGTAACCAGCACGCCCCTAACCATTCCACCCTCCCCAGACATTTCCGCCCTCCCGACTCAACACCACAGCAGAGCAGAAACCATTCCCCCCTCCCAAAACCGGCAAAACCGCCCCAGCACAAAAACCAAAACCACAGGGCATTTTCAAAGCGGGAAACTTCAAATATCAGGCTTAACAGTCCTCTTGGGCTCGTAGTATTTCTAATGCCACTGCTAAATCTTTAGTCAGGGGCGCATTAACGGTCAGGTCTTTTTGGGTTCGTGGATGTGTAAAGGTCAAACTGACCGCGTGTAGCCACTGGCGTTCTAGCCCGAGTTGTTTCGCTTGAACCGGATTGCCTCCATAGATAGGGTCGCCCACAATACAGTGCTGAATTGCCTGCATATGCACCCTAATCTGATGAGTTCTCCCAGTTTCCAGATGAACTTGAACCAGAGAAGCCCCCAAAAACCGCTCTAAAGTGCGATAATGTGAAATAGCTGGTTTCCCCCCCTCAACCACGGCCATTCTAAAATCTCGGGAGGGATGGCGACCTATCGGAGCCTCAATTGTGCCCTCTGCTGGTTCAATATACCCCTGAACCAGGGAGTGATAAATTTTTTGCACCTTGCGATCGTGAAAATCCCGCTTGAGAGCCTCAAAAGCAAGTTCCGTTTTCGCCACAACCATGACACCGCTAGTCCCCACATCAAGGCGATGCACAACCCCACAGCGTTCCTTCGGTCCCGAGGTAGAGATTTGGCAGCCCTTTGCCAAGAGCGCGCCAACAACGGTAGCTCCCTCCCATCCCGGCGCTGCGTGCGCAGCCATTCCTACCGGTTTATTAACCACCACTACATCGGCGTCCTCATAAAGGATAGGCAGCTCAGCTGGAGTTTCCAGGCTCTTTTCAGAAGTATCCGGTAACAGGATTTCCACCTGATCTCCCGCGAAAACTTCGTCCGATTTCCGAGGACGACGCCCATTAATTTTGAGGTCGCCCCGTTTTATTAGTTTGGCAACCAGAGAACGAGAAATCCCCACTTGCAAAGCAATTGCCTGATCCAGACGCATTTGAGAGACCGAATTTCCAAGGCGGATTGAAAGGTGCTCGCGCATTTTAGGCTCGCACACGCTCCGGCTTATAAGCATGATTCGTCTTTACCGAAGGAACGCCTAACACCACGAGAATAACTACGGATATTACTGCTACTACTATCGCAATATCGGCTATATTACCTACAAACAGTGAGCGATAGTTCAAGAAATCAACGACGTGACCGCGAAATATCCCTGGGGGCTGCGCAATCCGATCCACCAGGTTTCCCAGCGCTCCACCCGCTAGCAGACCAAGAGATATTTGCCAGGAAGTAGCGGTCATATTACGTCCGCTCCAGATAATTATTGCTAAAACCACCAGAGCTATCAATGAAAATACCCAAGTGAAACTCTCCGCGAGGGAGAAAGCAGCACCGGGATTGCGCACCAGTTGCAAACCGATAAAGTTCCCCAATAATGGCTTAGGTTCTGCCCCGATTTCCAGGGTACGTAGCGCCCAGGTCTTGGTAGCTTGGTCAATAATCAACACCGGGATGGCCACGAACGCAAATATGACCAGAAGCGGTGCCAGTTTTCCCTTTTTTTGGTGTTTCATCTTCTTCCCAGGTCGGCTAAATCTAAATCTAACTTTAGGGGGTAATACCTAAATTTAATAAAAAAGTGGCGATGTCACCACTCTGGTGGTGGCATCGCCACTTTCACCCTCCAGGCAATATGGAAGGGACTATAAGCAAACTATTTATGCCTCTTGGGCATCTAGCTGACCTATTAAAGCATGTAGATGTTCGCGAACTTTCTGGCGGTAATCATTCTCGAATGCTTTGAGGTCGTCTACTCGGGCTTCGAGGTCTGCCCGTTCAGATTCTAGCTGTTCTAGTACGCGACGACGTTCATCGTTTGCTTCCCGTACAATCTGGTCACCTTTGAGGCGGGAATCTTCCAGAATCTGGTCGGCTTCCTTTTGACCGTTACGGACATATTCGTCATGTACGCGTTGAGCTAGAGCCAACATGGAAGTCGCGTCTTCGGGCTGCTCAGCGGGGGCTGGCTGGGCAGCAGCTTGCATATTCTGTTCTGCCTGTGCCAACTGTTCACGCAGCTGCTCGATTTCGGCGATTGCCTGCTGAGTCTCGGCTTGGGACTGTGCCAAAGCTGCTTGAGACTCTTGCTGTGTTTGCGCCAAATGAGCCTGTAGCGCCTGGATTTGTTCACCAGCTTGCGGATTACCCTCGGCAGCGGCAGCTTGATATTGCTGCACTTCGGCTTGCATCTGAGCAATCTGCATATTCGCAGTGTCCAGTTGCGCCTTGAGTGCGGCAACTTCTTCGTTATTGTCGCTGGAAGCGGGAGCTACCCCACCGGAAGCTGCCTGTTGGCGAGCTTCATCTAGCTCGGTTTTTAAGGAAGCATTTTGATCTTGAAGTGTCGCGATAGTTTCTACGACCTCATCTAAGAACTCGTCTACTTCTTCCTGATCGTAGCCTTCGCGAAATTTGGTCGCCTGGAATTGCTTCCAGTGGACATCTTCAGCAGTCAGCAGAGCCATACCTGTCACCTCAGTTATCTATTTTCTTTCTCCCAGGGTAGGCATCTTACCTGCCGCGGGGAACTTCTGCGCTATAGGTTGCAGTTGGAAACAAGCATACCGGAGATCTGCTCAACTTCCACATCTTCAACAATAGTAACATCTGTGGCTTTCGGCAACATTTTAGGTATTTTTCTGCGGTTCTAACTCTGCAGCAGAACTAAAAATCAGCTAACGATAAAAATCCAAACCTTAATTAAGATTGTGACCAGCAAGAATAATACGATAAAACTCAAATCTAGGGCGATAGTCCCAAGCCGTAAAGGTTTAATGAATTTTCCTAAAAACCTTAGGGGCGGGTCGGTAATCCCAAAAATCAGATTACAGATAAACAGAGTAAACGAGTTACTAGGACGCCACGAGGGATTCAACGCCAAAACCCACGACAGCACCGCCCTAACTATTAACGCCAAAAGGTAGAGCTGAAGAAGTAATCTACCTATCTGACCAACCCAATAGACTAAAGCAACCATCTACTAGCTTTGATTAAAGAAGTCTTTTTTGGAACTCAGGGAGGACGCGCCCTCGTCTACTTGCACCGACTTTGGCGACAGCAAAAATACCCGGTTAGTTACTTTTTCTATTCCCCCATCGAGGGCGAAGCTAAGACCGGCAGCGAAATCAATCATTCGCCGTGCTTCCAGGTCATTCATTGCCCCCAGGTTCATAATTACCGGAGTGCCCTCTTTGAAGGCTTCCCCGATGCTTTGAGCCTCGTTGTAGGTGGTAGGACGAATAGTTACGATTCGTTTCAGCTCTACCGCGGGTTCTGCGGAAGATTTGACCGCATGGGGAAAACGCACCGCTGGTTCTACTATCCGAGGACGAGGGGCGGGGACTTCAGAGTCGGGAACTTCGCTTTGTAGCTCGTCACTGTAAGCTTCGTTCTCTTGCGGTTCGGATAGACCGAAATAGTCCATCGTTTTCCTCAAAGCGCCCATCAGGTTCTCCTTCTTTTAATGCGGGTCTATAGAAACGTTAATTGTCGTAAAGGTTTTTTGAAGTATTGCCACGGCGTGTTTTGAAAAACACAAATAAAAAAGCACAGTTCAGCCGGAAGTAAGTTTAGTTTTCCCTAGAATAATCCCCGCGAAACGTCCGGTAGCGTTATCACGCCGATATGAATACAGGTTACGGTCTTCAAAGGTGCAGCGTTTAGACACAAAAGTAATGCGTGCTCCTGCCGCCCTAAGCTGCGAAATTACTCCGGCTTTCAAATCCAGACCGGGACTGCCTTCCCGAGTGCGTGACCAAGCAGCCGGGACGTGCCCGGTAACGTGTCGGCGCATCGCTTCTGGAACTTCATAGCAGGCTCCGCAGATTGCCGGACCGATAGCAGCATATATTTTGCCGTTTTCTGCCCCCAGTTTGCGCATTGCGATTACGGTTTCTCGCACAATTCCGGTTACTGTCCCGGCTCTACCGGCATGGACAGCTGCTACCAGCAATCCGTCATCGGAGGAAAGCAGTAGGGGAACGCAATCGGCAACCATTACGGCCGCTGCGGGGGTGGTTAAACCCAGTTCAATGAACTCCCGGCTATCAATAATTACCGCGTCCCCTTCGGCAGGAGCGTCGGTATAACCGGGGTGAACTTGCACCACCCGATTGGAGTGGGTTTGATGCATCCAAACCACTTTCCGTCCAATTGCATCGGCTACAATCCTCCGGTTCTGCGCAACTATCTCTAAGTCATCACCTACGTGATTTCCCAGGTTAAGAGTTGCATATGCTCCAGTTGATTTTCCACCAATCCGATTGGTAAAAACTGCTTGCGCACCGCCTATTTTAAACATGGCGACCTACCGCATAAAGTCGGGTACATCCAGTCCCGATTCGCGCTCGTCGTCCTCGAATACCCGAGGCACGGTGAGCGTAGAGTCATCTTCGCTCCGGTTATTTATCCCAAAGTTATCCTGGTAGCTACGTCCGCTGCCCCCTTCGTTGCGGTTAAAAGCATCTCTGGAGGGAGGGGTCACCGGTAAGCGGTGCGCCCCACCTGAGGTGCTAACTCGGGGTAAATCTCCAACGCTGCGTTCGTCCTCTTTTAAGGCTGCTCGGCGTGGAAATGTGGGGATAGAGGTAGTGAGCGTGGAGTCCTCGGAGCTGACCGGCGTTTCTTTCACCGCCGGAGCGCTGGTGGAAGTATTTTCAGACCGTGCGGCAGAGCCGGGAACTCTCGGTTCTGATTTCACGCTTTTAGCTTTACCTTTAGCGGTTCTAGGCTCATCAAATCCGGCAGCAATAATGGTTACTCTGATTTGGTCGCCCAGGGATTCGTCTACGTTGGCACCGAAAATAATATTGGCTTCGGGGTGTACCATTTCCCTGACCATATCGGCAGCGCGGTGTACCTCGATTAGACCCATATCTGAGCCGCCTTGGAAGAACATCAACACCCCGAGCGCTCCATCAATATCGGCTTCTAGCAGCGGGGACATAAAGGCGGCTTCGGCGGCGCGAATCGCGCGATCCTCGCCGGTGGCAGAACCAATCCCCATTAGGGCGGTTCCTGCTCCTTTCATCACGCTTTTTACGTCCGCAAAGTCTACGTTGATGAGGGCGGAGGTGGTAATCAGGTCAGTTATGCCCTGTACCCCGGAGTGGAGGACTTCATCAGCAGCGGCAAATGCATCAACGATTGATATGTTTTGATCGGAGATTTCTAGTAGGCGATCGTTGGGAATCACGATAATGGTATCGACTTCTTTACGCAGCGCTTCTACCCCGGCTTCTGCCTGGGTTTGACGACGTTTGCCCTCGAAAGCAAAGGGTCTGGTTACTACCCCGATAGTGAGTGCTCCCATTTCTCGGGCTACTCGCGCCACAATCGGAGCGCCACCAGTGCCAGTTCCACCACCTTCACCGGCGGTCACGAACACCATATCTGCACCTTGTAGGGTGTCTTTTATTTCTTCTTCGTTGTCGGCGGCTGCCCGTTCACCGACTTTGGGGTCGGCTCCTGCCCCTAGACCGCGAGTTTCTTCGCGACCGATGTCGAGTTTTACATCAGCGTCGGACATCATCAGTGCTTGAGCATCAGTGTTAATGGCGATAAATTCAACGCCTTTTAATCCGAAATCAATCATGCGGTTTACGGCGTTTACCCCGCCTCCGCCGATGCCTACGACTTTAATATCTGCCAGGTTAGTGTCTGGTACTGTCACGGTCGCCCTCCGATATAACCCTAAACCTTTAGTTTAGGGTTAGTATTGTTTGCCCTCTTGGTCAAACGAAAATCCTACGTAATAGGATTCGTTCAGCAAGTATTATCGGCGCGTGTTGCGGATTTTGCTCAAAAACTATTCTCAGCCCACCCTCGTCCTATTATGAGAGATATAAGTATCGACCCGAGGAGGAAGTATGTCCACCATTTTTACTCGCATTATCTCCGGGGAAATTCCTGGACATTTTTGCTGGAAAGACGATATTTGTGTCGCTTTTGCCGACATTAATCCCATCACCCCTGGACACGTACTGCTAGTTCCGCGCCGGGAGGTCGAAAACTATTGGGACGCTCCCACTGAGGAACTGCAACATCTGATGAAAGTGGCACAAATTATTGGACGTGCCCAGCGCGAGGCTTTCGCCACTGAGCGCTCCTGCCTGAGCATCGCCGGGTTTGACGTACCCCACCTGCATCTGCACTTAATCCCGGCAAATTCGATGGAGGACATCAAATTTGCACACGCCCACCCCGCCTCTAAGGAAGATTTAGCAGACAGTATGCATCAGTTACGTAGCGTTTTAGCTGCCCAGGGATATAGCCAGGAAGCGGAGCGGGACTGTTAGACTCCTCAGACTATCCGCCAAGGTACAGAGGTAGGGGCAACTCTAGGAACAGGTAGCCCCAGACTCTCGGCGGCTAGTTACTTTAATCAGTTGGCACCTAGGCGCTCTAAGGACTTGACGCTTCGCCGCTCTTAGGATTCGCGCAGATAGCGACGCAAATACTCAAGTTCACTTGCGTCAAACCAAGAAAGCGGCTCTGCTGCCAGCTGCCGCCATAGCTCAAGCCCCTGGGCGGTACTTTCTGCATTTTCTACGCCCGCAATATCAGTGTTTTTCCCCGCCTCTATATCGTTTAAGCCAAGCGGCTCATTACTAGCTGAACCATCGGGAACGCTAGTAAAATCTCCGCGACACCAGGCTTTAGCTTGCGCCACAGTAATCGCGCGTCTTACCTGTTCGCAAAGGGGAAGATTTTCGCTTAAATCAAGATGCACACTGACCAGGCGCTGCCAGGTAAAAGCGCCTTTTACCGCCAATACCCCGGGAGTGTTTTGACCATTTAGCTCACTTACATCTGCATCTAAGGCTGCAACTATGCGACCTTGATAACCCTCGATAACTTTCCCCAAGCAATCCATAGCCGCCATAGACATTGCCATATCCTCTGCTTGCTCACTATCTAGAGGATCTAGCCCCCAAAGATTGCTAAAGCTCTGATTGCCCGTCCAACAATAGGGCGAATATAGCTGCGGCTCAAAAAGGTCGTTGGCTGCCAGTGGGAGGTAGATTCGCACATACTGATTCTAACCAATAACCTCTTACTTACCTCTATCAACACCACCCACAGCCACACTTCTCCAATTTTACTAATCTCACTTTAATCATTGCTTAATACTCGGCTTTACACAGACCCTTCGGACACTTTTGCCTTGCAGATAAGAGTGATTTAGCTCTCTAATAACGCGCAAGCGATAACCGGCAATGATGCCTGTTCCCCCAACGCCCCTAAAGGACTAGAGACCGAAATTTCTCAACTTAAGGAAACCAAGCCCATGAGCCTAGCACTTAGGCAGCCCTTCCTCCGGGAAGTAGCGCCAGCAGAAGCCAGCCCTATACACAGCGAGCAACCCGCCCGCGAACTATTTCCACCAGGAAAACCAATAGTTACTATCTGCCCTCAAGACGGATCAAACTCCGGACCGGTAGCGATAATCTGTCCCGAACTCCCCCAGATTCCCCTCAGCCCAAAATATGGAGCTCTTGAAGTACAAACACTCCTACCCCCATCAAAAGTAAAACCAGAAGTACTGTCCACCTCGAAACAAGCCGAATCCCTCAGCGCTCTACCTCAGATAAAACCGTGGGTAGCCGCGGCAGTAAAAACCATATTTGAAGTGTTTTCTGGCAGACGCTCCGTACAAGCAACCGCCAACTGGTTTACCGCCGAACTGCGCAAACCTTTTCTTGCATTAGCACGCAGCGAACTTCACCATCCGTTACCCCAGCCGATTCAAGTACGACGCATCTGCTACCGGCGAGTAGGTGAAGGAACCCTCGGATTTGACGGAATAGAAGTAGCAGTCAGCATCAATGACGGCTCCCGGGTACGCGCAGTAGCCATGCGTCTAAAACCCTGGGGAAAAACCTGGCGAATCTGCGCCCTCGAAATCGGATAAATACACCGGAAAAGACCCTCAAATCCGATAAGGACGCAGACCGTGCAAACCCCACAAACTACCGGCGTTTCTTAGCTTTCTTTTGGGCGCGGCGTTGAGCACGATTACCACCATTAGCGGCCACTTGCCGAGCAGCGTCACCACCGAATGCCGCACCCTGCTCAGACTCTCCAGCGTTCGCCGGTAGAGTTTTTGAGGATTCTTGATGACCGGTGTCCCCCATTACCGAGCCTTCAGCCAGAGCCTTCTTTTTAACCTGCTCTTCTTGCTGTTTTTCTGCCTCTAGTTGTTGCTCATAGACCTGCTGGAACTGGTGAGAGAAATTGAAAATACCGGTAATAGTATCTTCACGCACCTGCCCCATCATGTTCTCGAACATGAGCGCGCCCTCGGATTTGTATTCCACCAAGGGGTCACGCTGCCCCATAGCCCGCAGACCAATCCCCTCTTTCAGGTAGTCCATCTCATAAAGGTGCTGTTGCCACAGCCTATCCACCGTAGCCAGCAAAACGCGGCGCTCCAGTTCTGCCATCGGCTGGTCACCGAGCTGATCAATCGCAATCGGGTTTTCGTTTACCTGATCCAGAATCTCTTCATAGGCATCGGCAATATCATTTTGCAGCATCTCCTCTAGTTCAGAGGCGGTGATATGCAAGAAATTGCCGTCCTCGTCCTTTAAATCCGACAGCGAAGCCCGAACCGGATAGAGGGCGCGCAGGTTATTCCAAAGCTTCTCCAAATCCCATTCGTTAGAATCAGCCCCCTCGGCGGTAGCCTGAGACACTGCCTCTTTAATTAAGCTGCGCATATAGGAGGGAACCAGCTCGTCAAGATCAATTTCCTTTTGCAGAACCTCTTGGCGTTCCCGATAAATCAAATCACGCTGATCAGTCATTACGTCGTCATATTTGAGGACGTTCTTACGAATCTCGAAGTTTTGCGCCTCGGTTTGATGCTGAGCAGATTGAATCCGCCCTGACACCAGCTTGGATTCCAAAGGCAAATCTTCTGGATACATGGAAGAATTCATAAAGCGGGTAACAAACGCCGCCATATTCTTCTTCATTAGCGGATCGTCCATTGCCAGGTAGAAACGGGATTCCCCCGGGTCGCCTTGACGACCAGAACGCCCTCGCAACTGGTTATCAATCCGACGCGCATCGTGGCGTTCAGTACCGAGGACGTACAATCCCCCCAGTTCCACGACCTCTTCATGCTCGTCAGCAACCTCTGCCTCGGCCTGAGATAAAGCATCCGACCAGGCTTTACGCCATTCATCGGGAGTTTCTTCCGGGTCAAGTCCCTGCGAACGCAGCTTCTGGTCAGCAATATGTTCCGGATTGCCACCCAGCATAATGTCGGTACCACGACCAGCCATATTGGTGGCTACCGTAACCATGCCTTTACGTCCTGCCTCGAACACCACCTGCGCCTCGTGAGCGTGCTGTTTAGCGTTAAGCACATTGTGAGGCACACCGGCCTCGTCCAGCATTATCGAAAGTTCTTCCGACTTGGCGACATCGGTAGTGCCCACCAGAATCGGCTGACCTTTCTCGTGACGTTCCTTAATATCCTCCACGATTGCCTTGAGTTTTCCGCGCCGGGAAGGATAAACCAAATCCGGCTGGTCAATGCGAATCATCGGTTTATTAGACGGAATCGGAAGTACCCCAATCTTGTAGGTATTCATGAACTCGGCCGCTTCGGTTTCAGCCGTACCGGTCATGCCCGCAAGTTTGTTGTACAGGCGGAAATAATTCTGCAAAGTAATGGTGGCCAGAGTCTGATTCTCGGCTTTGACCGGGACGTGTTCCTTGGCCTCGATTGCCTGATGCATTCCCTCGTTGTAGCGCCGTCCCTCCATGACGCGACCGGTGTGTTCGTCTACGATTAGCACTTCCCGGTTGCGCACAATATAGTCACGATCCCGTTTGAACAGCTCTTTTGCTTTAATCGCGTTGTTGAGGAACCCAATTAGGGGCGTATGGGAGGCTTCGTAGAGATTATCGATTCCCAGGAAGTCCTCTACCGCGGCGATTCCCACATCGGTAACCCCCACGGTATGTTTCTTTTCATCTACCTCGTAATCCATGTCTCTTTCCAGGCGGGTCACCAGGGAAGCAAACTTGTTATACCACTGGTCAGCTTCACCTTGGGCAGGACCGGAAATAATCAGCGGAGTCCGCGCTTCGTCAATGAGAATCGAGTCCACCTCGTCCACGATGGCGAAATTGTGTCCTCGCTGGACGATATCCTCTACCCGCTGCACCATATTGTCGCGCAGATAATCGAATCCGAATTCGTTATTAGTACCGTAAGTAATATCCGCTTGGTACTGTTTTACCCGCTCAGTTGGGGTTTGCCCATTGACGATACAGCCCACTGTTAGCCCCAGGAAGCGATAAACCCGCCCCATCAGTTCACTTTGATAGCTGGCGAGGTAGTCGTTCACCGTGACGACGTGCACGCCCTTGCCGCTAAGGGCGTTGAGGTAACTGGGCATGGTGGCAACCAGGGTTTTACCTTCACCGGTTTTCATTTCGGCGATATTGCCATTATGGAGGGCGATACCCCCCATTACCTGCACGTGATAGGGCTTTTGTTTGAGGACGCGCCAGGCGGCCTCGCGCACGGTAGCGAAAGCATCCACCAGAATTTCATCTTCACTGGCTCCATGTGCCAGTGCGTCTCTAAATTCAGCGGTTTTGTCTTTCAGTTCTTCATCGCTTAACTCAGCGTATTCGTCCTCTTTTGCGAGTACTTCGCTGGCTTTACGGTCAAGACGCTTCAGGGTGCGCCCTTCACCCATTCGCAAGATTTTTTCAAAAAAAGACATTAGTTCTCCCGTGTTTTCGCTCCGGTACAGATTCTATAATTGCTTATAGCAAAACCACGATTAGGTTTTCCTCAGGGCTTAGCGGAACAAGGTTGCCCCAGGTAAAACTAGATTCCGAGCTTTATGGTTCGCGGGTGTGTTAGCGCTGGATAACCACCTTTTGCTTTAGTTCATATCAGGCCAAGCCCTGTACCGAGTGAGTCCCGATACTGTGGGGCGAACCTTGATAGGACGCACGTCACCTCGACATAGCAAGGGTCACGCCCTGCGCGAGTGCGTCCTAGGTAAATCGCGCTGAGCGCGTCCTATCTCGACCGCGGTGGCTTCATTCTAGCTAGATTGTGACGGGTACGCCCTAGCTAGACTCCTAGCAGCAATCCGAGCTAATCCCCTAGCAGCGCGAGCAGCTCAAGTTACGGTCTTAAATTTACCCGTCGGTTTTATGTTCCCAGCTTTGTTCGCAGGTTTTTACGCTCCCAGCCTTGTGTGCTTGTTTTACGCCCTTCAAGCCTGTTCGCCGGTTTTACACCCCTAGTTTGGCGCGTAACTCCCGCGCCATATCGGTATCTTCCCAGGTGAACCCGGAACGCCCGAAATGCCCGTAGGCGGCGGTGCGCGAATAGATAGGTCGGCGCAGCGAAAGCCGGTCGATAATAGCGGCCGGACGCAAATCGAAAGTTTCCCGGACTGCCTGCAAAATCTGGGTCTTATCCGCTTTTTCGGTACCGAAGGTTTCCAGTTCCATCGAAACCGGGTGCGCCGAGCCGATAGCGTACGCCACCTGCAGTTCCGCCCGATCTGCAAGTCCGGCTGCCACCACGTTCTTGGCTACCCACCTGGTCGCATAGGCGGCGGAGCGATCAACTTTGGAAGCGTCTTTTCCAGAGAACGCACCCCCGCCGTGGCGCGCCATGCCTCCATACGTGTCCACAATGATTTTCCTGCCGGTAACGCCAGTATCAGCGGCCGGGCCTCCTAATATGAAGCGTCCCGCCGGGTTTACGAGGGTGCGGAAATCACTATCCTCAACCCAAGGCACCTGGGCGATAACCGGGTCAATCACCGCGGATTTTACTTCTTCGCGCAGGTCTTTTAGGTTTGCAGATGCCCGGTGCTGGGTAGAGAGCACGATGGTGTCGAGCCCTACCGGGCGTCCGTCCTCGTAACGTACCGTCACCTGGGTTTTTCCATCGGGGCACAGGTAGTCGAGGATTTTTTCGCGCCGTACTTTTTCGAGCTGCTTTGCTAAGCGGTGCGCCAACCAAATCGGGGCGGGCATTAAATCAGGGGTTTCGTTGCAGGCGTAGCCGAACATCATCCCTTGGTCGCCGGCTCCCTGCTGGTCAAAAGCATCTACTGCTAATCCTTCGCGGGTTTCCCACGAGTCTTGCACCCCTTGAGCAATGTCGGGGCTCTGGCGGTCGATAGATACCAGCACGCCGCAAGAATCTCCGTCGAAACCAATATCCGAGGAGGTGTAGCCGATTTCGTTGATGGTTTCGCGCACCAGGGTTTGCAGGTCTACATATCCGGAAGTGGTGATTTCGCCGGCCAGATGTACCTGCCCAGTGGTAGCCATCACTTCCACGGCAGACCGCGCTTCCGGGTCTTGTTCTAGCAGGGCATCGACTATGGAGTCGGCGATGCGGTCACAGACTTTATCGGGGTGTCCACTGGTTACGGATTCAGAAGTAAAAATCGACTGCTTTGGGCTCATGGTTTCCAGTTTAGGGCAGCGCTGGCGGTTGCGGGAATTTCGGGATTTTTGGGAGTAGTGCGAGGGGTGTGGATGCGTATGCAGTGTAAGCGGAGTACGTGAGCGTAGTTAAGCGTCATGAGCAGAGTTAAGCGTCACAGGTCACCATAATGAGTTCCACACTGCACTATGCGCAATACCTCGCCATCAATCTTGAACACCAGCCGGTTCTTTTGATCGATCCGGGCGCTCCAGTACCCCGATAGGTCTCCCTTTAAAGGTTCAGGTTTACCTATACAGTTGTACCCATTACGGTCAATCGACTGTATTAACTGTAATATCCGTCTTAAAGTTTTCTTGTCTTGCTTCAGCCAATACTGAAATTCTTCCCAAGAATAATCTGTCCACGCCTTAATCACCGGGCAGAACCTCGTGAACAGCGCCGCCTGTACGGTCCATCTGCGCTATTGAGCTGCGCAAACGCTTCATATTGGATTCTGAATAGAACGGATCAATAGACACCTCAAACGGTATCCGCTTCTCCCGCACGACCTTTGCAGCAAACATGGTGTATGCACTGGTAGCCGTAAGCCCCAGTTCTTTACACGTAGCTTCAAGAGATTTTTTCAAACTAGCATCCATCCGAAAATTGACAGTTGCTTGTGCCACTTCAATCACTCCTTAAATACAAACCTCAACTTTTGAAGTACATATTACAGCTTTTACAACACAAATGGATAGTTTTTTACATTTTGCACTCAACTACCATCACGTTCACCAGTCTGAGACCCCCACTTACACAGGCTCCCACCCCCTTAGTCGGCGCGGGAGGGTGTTTTGTCACCTTCTCCGCGCCGGAGGGCGTTCCTGTACCGGGAGGGTGATTTTGTCCGGGGAGGGCGATTCTGCACACCCCCACAAGCCACCACAGCCACAACACCGACACTTCCGCCCTCCCGAGACAGTTCCACCCTCCGGAGCCAGTTTCGCCCCCCACTCTTC
>NZ_RPZY01000047.1:0-25906 GCF_008661855.1 Varibaculum sp. | reverse complement strand
TTCTGAGCGAGGTTGTCCCGCCCAGAGCCCTCGATTAAACGGTTTCACTGGCGTATCACCGCGATCCTGTCGTCCGTGCTGTCGTGGCTGAGGGGGGCGCCCGGCGGGTTGCGTTGGTGTGTTCGGAGTCAGGGGGTCTACATCTCCAAGAAAACATGAACATACCTGGGTCTACCGCAAGTACAAGTGACATTCTTATACAAACTAGGGCCTCGCCGCCCTGACCGCTGTTTCAGACTCTATTAGTGTGCCGTCACTGCAGTGTTCTTGTTGTTGTGGCGGAGCACGGCAGTAATGGACCCTCCACAGCTGTTCCACCTCTTGATGTTTAGCACGCCGACACTGTAGTGGGAGGCGATACAACGATACGACCGACTTAACATCATTTCCAGCAGGTATCAGCGCAGTCTGGCAGGCATGTCTATTAGGGCAGGCATTTTGTGATCCATTCGAGGATGCGTATTTGAGAAGACGTTGCTCCAGACCACGTGCCGGCATGATCGGCACCCGGGCGGATTTCCAACTCTATGTGCGATCCAGTTTCGCGCATACGGTCAACCCATTCTAAAGCATGTCGGTTATTGACTTTGTTATCCAGTTCATTGAGAGCTAAAAAGGCGTCTGGCATCCTAACGGGAGGAACGTTTTCAAGCGGCGAGTAGCCCGCAATATACTTCCTAATATTGAGATCAGAAATGGGGTTACCGTACTCTTTCCAATCAGTAATAGTCAGCGGTTCATCGGGGTCCATGAGAGCACGAAGCGGCGAGACGAACGGAGCGACCAGTATGAGACTATCGAAAAGATCAGGCGACATATTCGCGGCTGCTGCTACCAACAACCCCCCGGCACTAGCCCCTAGCGCAAACAATTTATAGTCTGGGTTTAGACTAGTTCCGTTGGTCTTAATATATTCACAGACATCAAGAAAATCCCCGATAGAGTCAAGTTTATGCAACCTCGTTCCCTGTTGGTGCCACTGAACACCAAATTCTCCGCCGCCTCGAACGTGCGCGAGTGCGATATCAACGCCGCGTTCAAGCATCATTGCGTACAGTGGATTGAAGCTACGGGGTAATGACCGTCCATAGGCTCCGTAACCGACAACTAGGCAACCCTTTGCCGGCTGCATACTAGCGTTCGACGAGGCCATTGTTAACCCTGCGGACGAGTTGCCATCCAAGCGACTTAGAGTGCGAACGACGCCGTATCTACTCTCCTTCATTTTTGGTAGTACATCAAAAAGATAGGAGGATGGAGATTGGCGATTACACAATCTTCTGTTGAGGGGGATTCGCAACAGCTCCGGTGGTGCGACTAAGCTCGAAATAGCTATATCGACATAAGGCTGCCACCAGTCCATCGGGCGCATTAGCGCTGAATTCACATGCGATGGCAGGTGAAGAGTCGATCGAACCTCCAAAGTTATTCCACCATTACCGCAGTATGTGTAAGAAAAGACAACTACATCTACAGAAAGCCCATCGGGGAGGAAGGCGACAAGGCTTTCTTTTCCTAGGTAAACCGAGGTCGCACACGTCAAAGACCGGTTCGCTTCTCCGTTAAATGAGCACCTTACCCCTATGGCACGTCCGTCGTTGAGCCTAAAACTACTCAGGTAGCCCCCAGAGGCCGCACCACTGTGCTCGATGAGAAATGCGAAGTCTATCCCTTCGCACTCTAAATGCTCGAATGTATAATGTTTGGAAGCTAATCCTGTCGCAACTTCGATGCCGGAGTGTATCTGGGTAGTATCGAGATCAATGAGAGTAAACACGCGACGCGAGCTAGATGTATGTATTACTTTCAGAAATCTTTGTGATGTGGTGCGGCTTACGCTGAGGTTGTCGCCGCTATGTCCGGCAAAAAGACATATTGGATGCTGCGCTTTACGGCTATCAGCTATAATGGCCCACAGTGATTTAGAATGATGTGACGAGGAGGGGCAGGTGAAGTAAATTCCTTCACCGTTTTTCGACAGATATATTCGGTCTAGCATCCATCCGCGAAGAGATTTGCTGAAAACTATGCGCTGAGACTTAGCCTCACGAACATCAAGTCGAATTATATCGTCAGATGGTGAACGTGTAGCCGAACAGGTATAGTTGCCGTCCCTTGAAATATCTTGACTTATGACTTCTGAGTATTCCGTTTGATTATGGTGAAACACAGGATGTGCAGAGGGGCGCAACCGCTGCATGTTGTGCTCATCAAGATCCCAGTCGTCCGGATCGCTGATCGGAACGCGCATTAAGAGACCAGTGGCGCTATCCGAGTAGTACCACCATTCTCCGTGTCTCGCCCATTTGGTTTGTGCCGCCGTATTAGTGAGGGCAGCAAGATTCTCGAACTGGCTAATCAGAGTTGGCTTCATGGGGGCTGTTCCCGTTGTTCAGCATGTTGAGGGTCTCAAAGACCTCACGGGGTGAAGGATGTTCCAATATGCTGTTAACGCGGCCGTCGTAGAGCACCAACACCCGATCTGACTGTGCCGCGAGTTCAATGTCATGTGTCACGATCACCACTGTGGAGCCCGCACGAGCTGCTTCTCGAAGGAGATTGGCAATGACTTTGCTGGCTTGAGAATCGAGTGCGCCAGTGGGTTCATCTGCAAAAACAATTTTCGATTGATTGAAAAGAATACGAGCAACTGCAACACGTTGCTGTTCGCCCCCTGAGAGGGTCTGCGGTTTCGCGTTGATTTGATTCGATAGGCCGAGTTTATTTAGCAGTGCTTTCGCGGCAGCGGGATCAGCGTCAGCGCCCGACAACTGGGCAGGTAACATCACATTCTCAATCGACGTCAAAGACTGAATGAGGTTGTAATCTTGGAAGACGAAACCGACGTTATCGCGCCTCAGCCGCGAGATATCTGGAAGGCTTAGCTGGGTAATATCGACACCGCAAAGCTCAACTTTGCCATCATCGCACGACTCAAGTCCGGAAAGACAGTACAGTAAGGTACTCTTACCACTACCTGAGGGTCCCACAACAGAAACCAACTCGCCGTCACACGCCTGGAAGGACACATCCTGAAGAACCTGCCTTGTTAGCCCCTCACGCCCTGGGACGACATAACTCTTATTGAGACTCTGACAACACACCCGAGCCGTTGTTTCTCGTGTCATGATTTCATCACCTTTCATCTCGCGATCTAAATTACCCGCGATCCCCTACTTGATATCTCCCGACTGAACATAATCAAGCCTGCGATGTGTAGACAATGAGCTCACTAAGAAAATTCCCAGTCCAAGCAGCGCTAATACGAACGGAGTCAGACTAGGCCATATGAAACTTGCGTCAGGAATCGGGCCGTATCGGACAGCGAGATAGAAACCCAATCCGTTGACGAAATACACCATGAGCGAAATCAGCAATGCAGTCCCTACAAGCATGACTGACTCAAAAACCAATTTAGAATAAAGTTGCCTTTTGGTTGCCCCTAGGACGAACAGCATACTTGCGTCCCTGCGCTTCTTAGCGCCGGTGGCAATGGCGATTCCTCCGGCATTTATCAAAGAAATGAGAACCGGAAGACCGAGGAGCTGCACAAGACCACCGATGTCGATTCCCTTTCCAGCAAAGGCAACACCAAACGCTCTCGCCGCATCCTGTGCCTGCCCAACATAACCAAAGACTCCGGTTACCAGGACAAGGGAGACTGTCAACGGAATGACAAGAGCAGTTGAAATCTCTAAGTCATGTTCGGACTGGCGGCTGGCCAAAAACCAAGACTTTGACCACCGTTTGGGCACAACTGCCGTCCACACACGCAGGAAGCGACCGACAAAATACTTGCCTACTGAACCCACAAGCACAGCATATGCCAACGCCGTTCCCAAATAAATAAAAGTAGTCTTCTGCGTTATATCGGTAATACTGCTGTGGGGTGACGTGCGATTCGCCAAGAAGAGAAGATATCCAATAAGGCACAGCGCAAGTCCTCCGACTAACCAACTGCCCCAGCTAAATCGCCGCACCGCCACAGAATCAGATTTCAGCACCAATACAGGTCGGACATTCGCAGCTTGCCGACCTGCCTTCATGCCACCCAAAACCGCAGTGACGCTAAGGGCAAAGACAACAATAGGAAACACCGCAAGCGGCGGAACACCTAGCGTCAGCGCATAAGGCATATCCGCAGCGTGTAACACAAGTCTCCAGATGGGCCAAAGCCCGAAAGCGCCAGCTGCGCCGACAAGTGTACCCACCGCAGTAGCAATCGAAATCTCAACCAGCGCAACGATCTTAGCCTGCTGCTCACTAACCCCAGCAAGTCGCCAGACGACAATATCCCTGCGCTGTAGCGTGACTGCAACTCGTGAACTGGATGAGATCGCAAATACCGAAACCAGGATTAACAGCACAATACCGGTAGAACCGGATTCAACGTAAGCCTGTCCGATCTGACCATCAAACCCGCTCCCTCGGACCAGGCTGCCGATGTAAAATGACACGCCCATGGCGGTAAAGGCTGATGTAAACGCGAGTGCTATCCAGGGAGCGAGATCTTTGGCTAGTTCTTTGCGAGCAAGTCGAACAAGGGGCCAATCTGTGCTCCGCATTTTCCGAAAACATAGACGAGTATGCACGCTAAACCCCACTCCCCCCGTTGATATACATCAATATACCCGCAATTCCTATCAAACTAACCACCCACCTGAGTCAATTGTCGGTAGAGGGAGCAACGGCTGCGGACGGCCTCAAGCGATCCTGAGTCCACCAGTCGCCCCTTGTCGAAAACAATGACATTATCCGCTGCTTCAATCAGCGCGGGTCGATGAGCGATCATAAGTACCGTTTTATTCATTACGTAACCTTTAAGAAAGGAGGCTATCTTTTTCTGAGCAATCTCGTCGACGTTGGACGTCGACTCATCAAGTAGCAATATATCTTTATCGGAAAGCAGCGTGCGAGCCAATGCAAGCCGCTGCCTTTCGCCTCCGCTTAACAAAACGCCATGCTCGCCGACATACGCATCTATGTCGCGGCCAAGATCATCTGCCAGATGATCCAGTCCAACTACTTCGAGTGCTCTCGCACATTCCTCTCGTGTTACCTCGGAAAGTCCGAGACAGAGGTTGTCCTGAACAGTGCCAGATAGAAGGGGTGCATTTTGCTCGACGTACGCAAAATGCGATCGAACTTCTTCTATTGTCATTGAAGTTAATGGCTGACCCATTATGTAGATCTGCCCATACCTTAAGGGATAGAAGCATTCCAAAAGGGAAAAAACGGTACTCTTGCCAGCTCCGGATGGGCCGATAATCGCTGTGATCTTGTTCCGCGCTACGTCAAGGCTGACTCCGTTTAGTGCCCAGGAAATCTCGGAGTTGCGAGGTCTTTCTGCACCATCAGCGACTGCATCGTAAGTAAAACTCACGCCCCGCATAGATATCACGGCGTCAGGATTCTCTATTGAGTCTGTTGCTTGGAGTTTTGTGCATGTTTGTCTTGCTGTCTCGCGAGGTATTTCTTCAATGCAGGATAGCCTTTGATAGGCGCCCGCAGCCCGAAATAAACTTGTCAATGTCGGGCCTATAGAGGCGACAGGCATGAACATCATCATCATATAAAGGAGGAAAGTCACTAGCGCCGAGGCGGTAAGAGAGCCATTCCCAACCAAAATCCCGCCCGCGCCCAACACCGCTAATAACGAGATCTGCAAGACTGACGAAGAAGTCGGTACGATTACCGCTTCTCGGCGCGAGAGTCGTTTTCCTAGCTCAAAAGCAGTATCAATTGAGTGATCTACGCCATAGCGTTCGCTCTCGACTGCGCCACTAGCCCGAAGCGTGCGGATAGCTTCAAGAATTCGCAGTATCCGATTAGCTAGCGAACCTATTGATTCCTGCATTTCCGAAGAAATATTCCGCATGCCTTTACTGAGTAAAGCCATGATTGTCACAGTGACTATCAGAACTAGGATCGTTACTATAGTCAGGGTCGGACTAAGACACACCATAGCAATGCAGCATCCAACAACAATTAGTAGATTTCCTAGAATTTCAACTACACCACTCGTGAAACCGGATCGAAGTGCTGCCGTATCGCTAGTAACCCGCGATATGAGGTCCCCGAGTGGGCGTTTTTCATATTCACTGATTTCAAGCTGAGTGAGCTGTTGAACGGCTTTCTTTCGGATCGCCTTAATAATCTCTTCGGCTGAAATTAAGACAATATAGGCCTCAACTGCATTTAAAATACCAATACCAAGGATTAATGCAGCAATAAAGGCGATATGTGCTGCGGTGGGTTCTGACTTTACAACACGATCAAAAACAATATTTAATAAGAGAGGCAAGGCAATGCTGGCGCACGCAGTGACAAGAGAGAAGAGACTTGCGATGAAAAGCCTGTAGCGCCACCCTCTGGTGATTCGCCACAGATCCAATAGTCTTACTTCGCTGCGCATGCGTGCGGTATCCTCTAGTGTTCGGACAGATTGTTAGGATTCCTATTCGTTGATCTAGCTCCACGTGTGAACTTGGTGGTCGAGCAGGTGGCTTCACCCACTCGACCACCAAGTCCCTAGTGTGCGTATTGTTTACGGTCCGCACCAGACGAGGCTAATTCCCGAGAATCCACTGCATGCGGAGATAGAGGCACCACTCCAGCGGGTATCTTCGTCCTCCACGACAGTATCAGCTTGCAATTCGACTACACTGCGCATTTCCCCATTCACCTCCTTTCTACCTTCAGATTGACATTACCGCAAAAGAGTTTCGATGCGTCGACTACTGGAAGAATGTTCCAGGGAGAGGTTTCCATGCAACTTAAGGTACATAGGACACCCGCACCCCCAGTTCCGTAGTCATCAGAAAGCCTCAAGAGATAATCCCCCGCAAAATGCAAATTTCCATCTACCTCGAAAGCAGAGTCAGAAAGCAGTTTTACGTGCTCCTCTATAAGCGAGCTATTATCAAATCCTATTTCCTGTAAGGCGATTAGGGCCGCAATAATACCAGTTCGACCACGATAAAGACCAGGCATAAGGTATAGCTCGCTCGAACAGGCACGAATTGCTCCCTTGATGACATTGTCTTCTATCTGGTTACGCGCTTCAGGGTTCGCGGCGCAGAGAGCAGAAAGCGCATAGACAATGCCGGCGGTTCCCCACCCAAGATATGGTAGATTACGGTTTTTCTCCGCATCCCATACCCCAAGGGCACCATCTCGATCAATCCTACATTGAGCGAGGTCTCTACGTATCGCGGCTAATGCAAGCTGGTAATACTCGGATGGGTTATCGCTGACCTTCGCAAGAGCGGTCCATAAAAGTGAAACCCCTGACCAGCCAGCTAAAAGCCCCGGCTTATTCACCGATGTAGGCGCCACAACGGAATGATCGCGTGGGTCCGCGCGGCCGACAATCAGGTCAGAAACTCTCCTAGCCATAGAGACGTAGGCTTCGGTATTATCGTGCAGCCCCAGCGAAAGCATGCTAATACCCACACCTGCCAGGCCTTTTGATAGGTTTATGCTCTTCAAACGCGCAGCATTAGGAGCCAGGTTAGCCCAGATAATTTGAGCATGATCGTTGGCACCACCCTCGGTAAGGAACCCCGCAATCCCGGCAAGACCATTAAACAGTCCGAGATCATGGCCGACTGATCGCATTGCTGCGAGGGTCGTATCAGCAAGCCACTGAACGTCCTCTTTTGGAGGAGCATAGCCGCTTCTTTTTAACGCCCAGAGAACCCCGCTAGCACCGCTTGTAACATTAAGCGAACCCCACGTGTCTTCGAATATTTTTATGTTGCCAGGGAAAATAGTGCCCGGTATGCAATGGCGAGCGCTCAAAATCCCTTCAGCAATTCTATTGCGAGTTAGGGATAAATCAAGGAATGCTTTGGTAGAGTTCGCTGGCGTAAGCTGTATTGGTCGCGGCGGATTATCTGGTGTAAGTTCCACACCTTTACCACTAGCACTTCCACTACGCTCTGCTATGTAATCTATATAGCGCGACACCTCCTCTCCGAAGTTCCGTCTGACATTCTCCAACAAAACTTGCCAATAGGCAGGCGAAAGGGTCGCGTGTACGTATCTAGAATCGAATAAGCTCGCTAAAACTCTGGAGACAGAGTACCAATCTCCCTCCAGAGCGCCGCAGCCCTCAGGGGCCGAAAATGACAATGCGTTGAAGGTCGCCTTATCACAGGAGGTCTGGTCACGAAGATCCTCAAAGTCGATAAAAACGACATTTCCATCGGGCTTGACGAGAATATTTCCGGGATGAATGTCGCCTATAACCACTCCTTTTGAGTGGATTATTTCAACGGCTCTTACTATCTGTTTAGAAAGAGCGAATGCCATCTCCTTGTAAGCCAGTTTGGCGTCATCCCCAAGACCGACCGCGTTGAAAGGAAAGCGCTCATTACGCCAAGAGCTTAGAGACTGAGCCTCAACATATTCCAGCTCAGCGTACTGATGCTCCCAGACCGTGAAGGTTCTGATGAGCTTCGGTGCGCATCCTGTTCCTTCAAGAGCGATAAGGGCGCGAACTTCTTGCTCTTGATGAGCAATAGCGTCTCGACCGTTAATATCGAGACCAGCAAATGGTCTTGCTTCCTTGAGAATCGTGGCGCTACTCGAACCTTTTCGGACCGCTTTGTAAACCCCGCCTCCATTGGAAAAATGTAGCGGCTTTAGTTCCTTGTAATCATCTAATTCATTAGTCGTCAGACTCTGGTTATACTGTTCGATCGCCTCCTCTACAACGAGGGGTATCTCAGCATTTTCCGGAATGATAAATCGTGGAACACGCTCGTCCTTAACCAAATAATTATTGACATCTGGAATAGCGGTGACGATCTGATCCTGCTCGTCGGTGATAATTAGTGGCACAAATGCGCCGTACCTAAAAAATATTGGCCCGCCCCGAAAACGCACGTCACTTAAAATATAGGGTCCGGGCCGACCTTGCAATAAGCTGTGGATCTCTTCTACGAAGCGATTGAGCTCACCGTTGTCTGATGGGTAAATGGTGATAAACTTACCACTTGACGCCCTTGACGCTTCCTTCACGTTGGAGCGTAGATGCTCACGGGGTCCAGCAAGGCACTTAAATGCGATCCGATCTGAAAAGCACTTTTCGCTCACTATGCGCAAGGTATCTAAGGCGTTTTCTGGAGTGGCAGATATATGCACCTTCCAGCCGTGCGTACGGAGTTTATGTACTATCGGGAAAAATACGCGCCACCCGTCGGATTCGTAGCTTATCCAATCGGGAGGCAGGCTAGTGAGAGACGATAGCTGGTCATTCTCACTTTGCAGACTCGAAGACGGAGCAGAGAAAAATGGCGACGAGGGGGCACACCAGCGTATGTACCGCTGGACTTCCTGAGCCATGACCTCACCTCACCCTCATTGGCTTTGCCGGTAGCGTCTGGCGCCACCCCCCTGTGGTCTACATTGACCATGATAGCTTGCGGCGATGGCCCCGCGCAAGGTTTGGCTTACCTTACATGTTGGGCAGATCGCTCCGTGAGCGAGGTGCCAGATTCTGCATGACCATCCGTTTAGCTTGTAGCTCTGTTGCCAACATCAGGATTGCTGCTGGCGAAATAGTGGCAGTGACAATCTCCATTGTCCCTGCACCTTGACCTGCACAACGTATGCATTCGATAGCCTTACGGTGGGCTGACATTCTTTACTATGCTGTACATGTACATGCCGCGTGTGCGACACCTTCCCGGGATAAGCAACACTCTCAGACCGGTCGTCGAACCCTAACCCCTGATCCAAGACGAGACGCGTAACCAGCATATTCCCATCCAAGGCTAGAACATCAGGTAGCTCGGCAGGTCTTTGTTGATTGCTATGACCTCAGATTAGCACCAAAACATTGAAGCCGACTCCTAACTACTATAGCGAAAATCCAAAAGATCGTGTCAACAAATGTTCGTTACGAGATGAGTCTAAAACCTAACCGCCAGTAGTCCACTACGTTTAGCGATCCCGCGCTCAACCGCCTCGGATTCAATGAGCTTCGCGGCGGTCAAGCCCCATAAAAGCATCAGTAGATCAACTTTTTTATAAACCTGCTGCTTAACAAGTGCTCTCCTTCTCTGCTTGAGAAAAGCTAGGCCAGTTATACAGCCCAACATCAACTGCAACTTATTTTAACTAGGTTCGTGCAGAAGCAAAGCATGGGAGAACTGCTTTGGTTGTGTTGTCGCGCTTTCGTATGGCGTAGGTGACGTGACAAGATGCTCGTGATGCCTATGGCCGGGTAACTGGTCGATTATTGCTCAAGTAGATAATTGAATATTGGTTTTATTGGTTCGATCCGCAGAACCGCTAGACGGGCATGGATCACGTATTACCTCTTTTTGTGGTGCGTGATCCTGCCCGTCTTTTTGTTTCTACGGACGGGCGGACTCTTGCGGATCCCTATTCCGACAGGAGAACGCCAATGCGAAATCGCAAGACAGGGCAAAGCCCACACAATTCAAGCCCATCACTGACCATCCGCTTCAAGCATGAATCCGACCGTGGTGGTAACAAGTCCGAAACTGAAACCTACATCCTCAACCCGGACGACTTCGCGCTCATGATCGAAAATGATCGCCGCGAACGCGCCCAGCAGGCTGGGAAATCTATCGAGGACATCAAGCCGCGCGATCCACAGGAAATCGTTGATGAACTGTGGAATGCCGAAGAGAAGGTGAATCACGAGTTCCATCGCGGCGACCGAGGACCTGGTGCGAACAAATGCACCTGTGGCGCGGGCTGCGGTGAGCGTCGTGGATGCCGTCTTCCCTCAACTCACCCTTGGTCGCTGGATCAGATGCTCGAAATCGATAGTGATCCTACCACCTCAGGGCACACTCCAGAAGACGCCCTGATTGCCGCAGAGGAGTCTCGCAACCGTGCAGCTGATCTGGCGGCCATGTGGGCAGCTATCGCACAGCTAGGTGACCGGCATCAGCTTGTCGCTGAACTGATGGTTGAGCAGGGCATGAGCCAAGCCGATGTGGCCAGGCATCTGAATCTGTCGCGGGCTCGGGTTTCGCAATTGTTTCGCGAGGTAAAGACCGCAGTGATCGAGGCAGTTGAACAGTCGCGGCTTAACACTCCTGCGGTTCTCGGCAGTGGAGTGAGAGGACCAGCCGATGAGGCAGGTCCCCAACCCAAGAAAGGCAGGTAACGGAGATGACCCAGCACAGGCTCAAGCTCCACATCGCCAAAGATATCCCGACCGATCCGGGAATCGTTGGCACCAAAATCGTAAAAATACGCGAACGAATAGCACGAGTTTTATTTGGCGCTCCGCGCAGGATGATGATCATCGTCCCTGGCGACAGTGTTGACGAGATTAATATTCGTGAAAAACCCGATGACTCTTTGATGGCGTTAGCTGAAGCCGTGGGCGTGGTTAAAGGCGGTGAATCGAAGTGAACATCACGCAAGCAAACAACGTTATTGCTGCTCTTAATCGCGTTGCTGAGCTGGTTACTAGCCTAGCGGCTGATGTGGAATCGGCCGCCTGGAACGGCATCGAAGATCACGTTGGCATGCCAGGTGCGCGTCCTATTGCTGCGGCCCAGCTCGCTCAGCCAGCCCTTGAGGCTGCAGCAGCTGAACATGACCAGGCGCAAGCAGAGAATTCGGCTCAGGTTGAAACTCCAGATTTGGCGCTTTCACTTGAGGATGTACGCGCAGTTCTTTCTGATCTTTCCAGTCAAGGACTGACCAAGCAGGTACGTCAGCTGATTTTGGATGCGGGGGCTGATCGTCTCTCGGAAGTAGATCCAGCTAATTATGGATGGCTACTTACGCGGGCGAAGGGACTTGCTGATGCCTGACCAACACGCCCTCTTATCAGCTTCTGGGGCGCACCGGTGGCTGAAGTGCCCACCATCAGCCCTAGTGGAGGCGGGCTTGCCGGATTCTACTTCGGCGGCTGCCGAACAAGGCACCATCGCTCACGCGCTTGCAGAGTGGAAACTACGCCGCGCCCTACACCTTTCACCAACCATGAAACCGGAGTCCACCTGGATTGATAGTGAAATGGAAGCTCACACCGACGATTATCTTGCTTTCGTCCAAGAGCGCCTGCGTGAGGCGCGCAAGACGTGCAAGGATCCGGTTGCGCTCATCGAGCAACGCCTGGATTACTCGCATCTCGTTCCTGGCGGATTTGGTACCGGGGACTGCGTGATTATTGCCGAGCCTTTGTTGCAGATTATTGATTTCAAGTACGGGCAAGGCGTACTGGTTGAGGCCGAGAACAATCCGCAGCTCGCACTGTACGCCCTCGGCGCGCTTCATGCTTTCGACGCTCTTTATGAGATCAGCGAGGTTGCGGTGACAATTTTCCAACCCAGACGATCCAACGTAGCGACCTGGCATGTCAGCGTGGCAGATCTTCAAACCTGGGCTGAAGAGGTTGTGCGACCGACAGCGAAGCTGGCTACGAAAGGCGAAGGCTCTTTTGCCGCAGGTAGCTGGTGTCGTTTCTGCAAAATAGCCCCTACCTGCCGCACGAGAGCAGAAAAGAATCTGGAGCTAGCCAAACTCGAGTTCGCTCCCCCACCCCAACTCTCCGATGCAGAGATTGCCCAGGTACTCGCGAAACTACCTGAGCTAAAGAAATGGGCATCCGATGTAGAGTCCTACGCACTGTCCCTTGCGGTCAATCAAGGCAAGACCTGGGCCGGTTTCAAACTCGTCGAAGGCCGCTCGATCCGTAAATATCTGGACGAAACAAAAGTCGTGGAGACAGCCCAGGCTGCCGGGATTAACGACATTTTCGAGAAAAAACTCAAAACGATTACAGCGCTGGAGAAACAGCTGGGCAAGAAACGGTTCAGCGAGCTCCTCGGCGAGTTGGTTATCAAGCCACCCGGTAAACCTGCACTGGTACCTGAAACCGATAAACGACCCGCGATACCACTCAGCGCGGCTGAAGAATTTCAAAAAATTGAAACCAAGAAAAATACAGAAAGTAGGTAAATAATCATGTCAGTAAAGAATCCAACTCGAGTCATCACCGGCGAAGTACGTCTTTCGTACGCGAATCTTTTCGAGGCGAAATCCATCCAAGGATCAAAACCGAAATACTCCGTAAGCCTGATCATCCCGAAGTCTGACAAAGTGACGTTGGCGAAGATTGAGGCCGCTATCGACGCAGCCATTGAAGCAGGCACAGCCAAGTTCGGGGGTAAACGTCCTAATAAGGCTGCGCTGAAGTTACCGTTGCGGGACGGGGATACAGAACGCGATGACGAAGCCTACGCGAACTCGATGTTTGTCAACGCTAACTCCACTACCCCACCTCAAGTGGTAGACGAGTCGCTCGCCCCAATCTTGGATCGATCCCAGGTCTACTCCGGGTGCTACGGCCGCGCGAGTATTACCTTCTATGCCTTCAACACCAATGGCAATAAAGGGATCGCCTGCGGACTGGGGAATGTCCAAAAGCTTAGGGACGGTGAACCGCTCGGTGGCGGACACGTCAGCGCTGAGGAAGACTTCGCTGCGTTTTCCACTGCTAACGAGGACTTCCTTAACTAGCAGGAAAGTACACACCGGTGGTGGGCAGTAACTGTATGGCTGCTGCCCACCACACCTGATTTTGAAGGACTAAACCTTGAAATATCTAAGTATTGATCTGGAAACTTATAGCCCCCTCAATCTCTCCAAGACCGGGGTCTACCCCTATGCTGCCCATCCTGACTTCCAGATCCTCCTGTTCGGCTACGCCATAGACAAGCAGCCAGTGCAGGTGGTTGACCTGGCGAGCGGAGAAAAACTACCCAACGAAATACTTGCTGCTCTGGTGGATCCTGGCGTGGTTAAGTGGGCGTTCAACGCATCCTTCGAACGCATCTGCCTATCCGCCTGGCTACACCGCCACCATCCAGAACTATTACCTCAAGGCAGTTTCCTAGATCCTACTCAGTGGCGCTGCTCCATGATCTGGGCTGCATATCTTGGGATGCCAATGAGCCTAGACCAAGTAGCAAAAGTACTGAATTTACCAGTAAAGAAAGATGCAGCTGGTAAGAAACTAATCAAGCAGTTCTGCACCCCAGCCGCCCCAAACCTGATCCACAAGGGCGCGCGCCGTAATCTACCGTCCTCGGATCCGGGAGGCTGGAAAGCATTGATCAAATATAACCGCCACGACGTGAAAGTCGAACAAGCCATCCACACCCGCCTGGCAAAGTTTCCCGTACCGGATGAGGAGTGGGAAGCCTATACCTTGGATCAGCGCATTAACGATGCTGGGATCAAGCTCGATGCGACCCTTGTGGATGCCGCCGTTACCCTCGATGAAAAACACCGCGAGACAACTCTGTCTCGAGCACAAGAAATCACGGGTTTAGATAATCCGAATAGCCCGATACAGCTTAAAGACTGGCTGGCTAATAACGGTTGCCCTCTCGACTCGCTTACGAAAACTGAGGTCGCAACCGCCCTCGAGGACGCTACCGGAATAGTTAAAGAAATACTTCAGCTGCGCGGAGATCTCGCAAAATCTTCCGTCAAGAAGTACCACGCCATGCAAAGCGTCTCTGGGGCGGACAAGCGAGCGCGCGGACTCCTACAGTTTTATGGAGCAGGACGTACCGGACGTTTTGCAGGCAGGTTAGTTCAAGTGCAGAATCTACCTCGCAATTATCTGCCTGATCTCGACCAGGCACGCACCCTAGTCAAAGACGGAAATCTTGAAGCCGTGGAGCTGCTCTATGATTCGGTACCAGACACGCTCTCTCAGCTAATCCGCACCGCTTTCATACCCACCTCGGGTAACCGTTTTATTATCGCTGACTACAGCGCTATTGAAGCCCGCGTGATTGCCTGGCTAGCAGGTGAAAAATCCACCCTCAAGGCTTTCCGTGACGGCAAAGATCTATATTGCGAGACTGCTAGTCGCATGTTCAAAGTTCCAGTTGAAAAACACGGTGCAAACAGCGAACTACGACAAAAAGGCAAAATAGCGGTACTGGCTTGCGGATACGGCGGCTCCGTCGGCGCGCTCAAAGCAATGGGCGCGTTGCGCATGGGACTGGCCGAGGACGAGCTCAAACCCATCGTGGACGCTTGGCGAGCAGCTAACCCCCAGATCGTCTGGCTATGGCAAGAAGTAGAAGACGCAGCCATCCAATCCATCACCACTAGACAGCCTGTTCGGCTGCGCAACCTCACCTTTACGCTTGAGTCAGGAATCCTGTTCATCACCTTGCCGTCCGGTAGAAGGTTGGCGTATGTGAAACCAGGTTTGGGTCAAAACCGGTTCGGTGGCACTGCCATCACCTACTGGGGAATCAGCACCGGCCGCAAGTGGGGACGCCTGGAGACCTATGGCGGCAAGCTTGTTGAGAATATCGTTCAAGCCATAGCCCGCGACCTACTCGTTAACGGTATGAAAAACGTTGCTGAAGCCGGCCACCAGATCGTGATGCACGTTCACGACGAAATCGTCATCGACGAACCCACAGATTCTGGTTTCACCGTTGATGATGCGTGCGAGTTAATGTCCACGCTCCCAGCATGGGCGGAAGGCCTACCACTGGACGCGGACGGTTACGAGTGCGGCTACTACCGCAAGGACTAGGGAACCCAGAGCGCTAGTTCTTGCCAGTTCTTGGGAGCTCCAGTGCGAGAGAGTGGAACAATGGGATTGTGTGGATAGGTGTTGAACAACCGTGTTAATCGGTCAGCTTGGGACAAGCCCAGTTGATGATGTAAATACTGGATCATCGAGAGTTGACCGAATACGCGGTTCATTCTGTTAGCCACCGGAGTCAGCTTTGGATCGTTATTCAGTTTGGGCTTGATGTCGTAGACGCGGTTGAACATTCTCGCGTGGTGAGCCGCGTAGTTACGCAGGATATTTAAGGATTTCAGCCATGACTCTAGCTGGGGTCCAGTGAGCCCACACGGCTCGGCAATCCGTTTACGCACAATATTGGGAGACATGCCATACAGGTAGGACAACATTCCCCAATCCATGACTTCAACGGCTGCCCAGATCGGCAAAGTCCCTCCATATTTGGAATTATGATGGGCAACGAAATCCTCCTTCGACGCTTTCAGCGCCGATTGATACTTTCCTATCCACACCTCGTGCACAGTGCGCTCACCCTTGCCTCGCTGACTTGCGCGAGCTCCTAAACGCTGCGGATCCAAATAGATCAGCGGATCAAGGCGACCTAGTTCGTGACCAAGCCTGGTTCGAATTGCCAATTCCACACGGTCGAGCTCAATGAATGCGCTGTGGCGCAATCGTTCGTCGAACTCGTACAGCGCCACCACCAAATCGAATGACGCTCCGTCAACAAATTCATCTTGGGCGATACCATTTTGCGGGGAAAACCGGCGCATCGGATACCAATATCCGGATAAACGGTAGTAATTTAGCTGCGCTAACAACTTCTCGGCGTGTTCTGAGTTATCAATTTGCATCCCACGCTGGCCAAGCAATTCGACCTGCTCCTTGTAGGTCTTGAACAGTTTCATCTGTTCCACGCGCTCACCTTTGTCTAAAGCGAAGACCGGCCCTGGACTCCCACCGAAGCGGGCAGCGGAACCGGTCATGTTGTCTATAAGGCTACCGCGTCGGCGCCGCTGAAGCAAGAGAGATTGATAGTTCTTCCACACAGAGCACCCGACAAGTTCTTCTATGACCCGTCCGGATTAGGTGGTGCTCGAGGGCGTATGTGCGAGAGCCCTACAAGCTCAGTGACCACAAACCCGCTTAGGGGGTTAACTCCTTGGAGGTTTGTGGCCTACCACTGAGAGCTTCTCGCACCAACCGGTGCATATTCGTCTACCCGGCTCTCAGAACAGGAGCCTGTCATGGGCAACACCATTCAAACCTTTACCAACGATGCCTTCGGAGCTATCCGCACCATCACGGGCGGCGGCCAGACGCTGTTTTGTGGCAAGGATGTCGCCGTCGCGCTCGGCTACTCCAACACAAAGGATGCCTTGACACGTCACTGCAAGGGGGTCGGGAAACACTACCCCCTTGAGACCGCTGGCGGAATCCAGCAGGTTCGCTTCATTACCGAAGGTGACCTCTACCGCCTCATCATCTCCTCCAAACTCCCGGCAGCGCTGAAGTTCGAAGCATGGGTGTTCGATGAGGTGTTGCCGACGATTCGCCGCCACGGCATGTACGCATACGACGAACTCCTCGCTGACGATGAATTCCTGGAGCATGCCATCGCCACACTGCGTTCCGAGCGGGCCAAGCGCCTGGCCGCCGAGCAAGCCTTGCTCGAAGCGGCACCGAAAGTCTCGTACTACGACCTCGTGCTGCAGTCTGATTCACTCCTGACGACGACCGCGATTGCGAAGGACTACGGGCTGAGCGCGAAGAAGCTCAACCGGATCCTGCGCGAGGAAGGCATTCAGTTCCGCCAGTCGGGTCGCTGGTTCCTCTACGCGAAGTATGCCGAGCAAGGATACACCCAGTCCAAGACTCACGAATACGGCGAAGGTCAGACCCGCACCCACATGTACTGGACCCAGAAAGGCCGCCTCTTCATTTACGACCTTTTGAAGAACCAGCTCGGCATCCTCCCGGTCATTGAGCGTGAAGGTCAGGTGCAAGCATGACCGTCGCGACTCTTGATATTGGGTTTTCGAAGAAGAACACCGAAGGCTATCTGGATCTGACGAGCTACCACGCGCTCAAAAAGCTGCAGCGTGAACAGTTCGGCTACCGGCCGCTCGTTTATATCTGCTCACCCTACTCAGGCGACACGGAAGCGAACGTGGAGCTCGCCCGCCAATTCTGTGGGCTCGCAGTGAGCGCGGGCAAAATCCCATTCGCCCCACACCTGCTGTTCCCCCAGTTCATGGATGACACCGACCCTGATCAGCGTGAGTTGGCGATGTTCTTCAACCGTGTGCTGCTCGCCAAGTGCGAAGCCCTCTGGGCATATGTCGGACACGTCAGCCCTGGTATGCGCCTAGAGATCGGGTGGGCACGCGACCTCGACCTGCCCATCAAATACTTCGATTCTGATTTCAAGGAGGTCACCCCATGACCACGCCGATGACTTTGTTCACCGCCACCATGGCAGGCGTTCAGAACAACAACCACTACCCGAACCCACATCAGGTCATTGACGCGGCATCCCTAAGCGTGGTGGCTGGCTTTGATCATGTCGCAGCCACCTACAAAGGTAATCATCGCTCTAGCGCGAACTTCCTGGTTTCGGATTGCGTGGTAATGGATATCGACAACGACCACACCGAAAACCCCGACGAATGGGTCACGCCCGAATCGTTGACTGAGGTGATGGCAGGGGTTGAGTTTATGACCGCAACCTCCCGCAACCATATGAGAATCAAGGGCGGCGAGTCGGCTAGGCCGCGATTGCACGTCTACTACCCAATAAACAAGATCAGCGACGCTAGCGAGTATGCAGGGCTGAAGAAACGCCTGGCTGCTCGTTTTGATTTCTTTGACCATAACGCGCTGGACGCTGGCAGGTTCATCTACGGAAACCCCACCGCCGAAGTTGATTTTTTCGAGGGTGAACAGCTACTGGATGAATGGATCGCGGCAGCTGATGAGCAGGACATGTTTGCTGCCTTTGATGCCTCCACGATTGCTATCGGGGAGGGCTCTCGTAATGCCACGCTTTCTCGCTTCGCGGGCAGGGTCCTCGTCCGCTACGGCGACACTGCCCAGGCACGGGAGTTATTTGATCGGAAAGCTACGCTTTGTGACCCGCCATTACCAGATGCAGAGTTGGGCCTGATTTGGGATAGCGCGTGTAAGTTCGCTGCCAAGGTTGCCGCCGAGCCGGGTTATGTGCCGCCGGAGGTTTATGAGCAGCTGACGAGTCTGCGCCCTGATGATTTTACCGATGTTGGTCAGGCGACGATTCTTGCTGGTGAGTATGCTGACCGGATTTGTTATTCGCCTGCTACCGCGTGGATGGCCTACGACAAGGGTGTGTGGGAGGAAAACGAGCCTAAAGCCCAGCATGTTGTCCAAGAACTCACCTCCCGGCAGATAGAACAAGCCCAAAAAGAACTGGATACAGCCACCCAGCAAGCAAGCCGGCTGGGAGTGACAGCAATGCTGGTAGCGATGAGCAAGGCCAAAGCCCTATCTGCATTCACCCGGGAGCAATCCCAGGTTTACCAGGAAATGATGGCAGCGCAAGAATGGTTAAAGTTCATATACAAGTGCCGCTCAGATCGCACAATCTTGGCGGTCATGCGCCAAGCACGCCCGTTAGCGTTGATTAACCCGCAGGTGCTCGATGCCGACCCTTATCTGCTCAACACCCCAAGCGCCACCTTTGATTTACGTGATACTTCCCGGCACGAACACAGCCCTGCTGACATGTTGACTAAACAAACCGCCCTTGACCCATCCGATGAGGGGATGCAGATATGGCTAGACAGCCTCGCCGTCACTTTCGGAGCAGATAAGGAGTTGATTGGGTATGTGCAAAGGGTGTGCGGGCTAGCAGCAATCGGCAAGGTCCTCATCGAAGCCCTGATTATCGCCTACGGGGATGGAAACAACGGCAAATCCACGTTCTGGAATACCATCGCCCGCGTGTTGGGCTCTTACGCGGAGACTATCTCCTCTGAGGTGCTGATCGCTGGTAAGAAAAATAACGCCAAACACGAGATGGCAGAAACCAGGGCTAGACGCTTGTTGATTGCTGGCGAAAATGATGAGGGCGTGCGCCTGTCTACTTCCTCAACCAAACAGTTGGCTTCGACTGACAAGATCGCTGCGGAGAAGAAATACAAAGACCCCTTCTCCTTCACCCCTTCCCACACCTTGGTTTTGTACACGAACCATCTACCGCGAGTGGGAGCTATGGATACCGGTATTTGGCGCAGATTAATTGTGATTCCATTCGAGCAAACCATCACCGCGAGTGTGGACATCAAAAATTATGCTGACCATCTATACGTCAAAGCTGGCGGAGCGGTGCTGGCGTGGATTATGGAAGGTGCTCGCTTAATCCACTCTGAGAACTACCACCTGGCTCCACCTAAACAAGTCGTTGCCGCATCGGAGGCGTACCGGGCTGCTAACGACTGGTTCGCTCACTTCCTTGAGGACTGCTGCCAGGTAGGTCAAGGACTATCAGAGCAGTCCAAGGATCTCTACGACGCGTACCGGTCTTGGGCAATAGGGCGGGGCGAGTATGTGCGCTCCACTAGCGATTTTTATGCTGCCGTCGATAAAGACGGATATAAGCGGAGACGAACAGCTCGGGCACGATTCGTAGACGGGCTGGCCTTGATCAGCGAATTCGACCTGTAAGTGGCCAATAGTGACAGTCGTGTCAGTCGTTACTAGCCCTTTCTATAAGGGAATAAAAAATACAGTCCTATATAGGGTTTTAGGGACAGACCGACACGAGTGTCACAGATCTTATGAAAGACGTGACATGAAAGAAAAACACCTAGAAAACGAACTGAAGAAATCAGTCGAAAGCATCGGCGGGATCTGCTGGAAACTCGTGTGCCCCGGCGTCACTGGTGTGCCAGATCGGATCTGTCTGAAGAGCGGCCGAGTTGTTTTCGCTGAAGTAAAAGCACCAGGGGCCAAACCTAGGCCAATCCAGAATCGTCGTATCAAGCAGCTGCAGCATCAAGGCTTCCAAGTATTCGTGGTAGACAGCGTGGATGGGATTGCGGAGGTGGCAAATGCGTTACAAGCCGCATAACTACCAAACCCAGGCAACGGGTTTCATCATCAACCATGACGAAGCCGCAGTGTTCTTAGGTATGGGTTTAGGAAAAAGCGTCATTGCTCTGACCGCGATCTGGCAGCTTGTCCTCGACTACTTCCTCGTACAGCGAGTGCTAGTAATCGCGCCGCTGCGAGTGGCACGCGATACCTGGCCACAAGAAGCACTCAAGTGGGATCACCTCCAGGGATTATCACTGGCGGTAGCCGTCGGTAGCAAATCCGAGCGTCTGGAGGCGTTAGCTAAATCTGCAATGGTGACGGTGATCAACCGAGAAAACATCCCCTGGCTGGTTGCCCACTACGGCCCGTCCTGGCCTTTCGACATGGTCGTCATTGACGAACTCTCCAGCTTCAAAAACCACCGTGCCAAACGCTTCACCACGCTGGTGAAGATGCGACCCTATGTAAGCCGCTGGGTTGGGTTAACCGGAACCCCAGCCTCTAATGGCTTGATGGATCTATGGGCACAGTTCCGGCTCCTAGATGGCGGCACCAGACTAGGGCGCTATATCACCCGGTTTAGGGATCGCTGGTTCCTACCTGATAAACGCGGCGGCATGCAAGTGTTTACCTATAAACCGCGAGCAGGTGCTGAAGATGAGATCTATGAGGCCATCTCGGACATGACCTTGTCGATGCGCACCAGTGACCACCTCACTTTGCCTGAGCTGACGCTAACAACCACGAAGGTAAAACTCGCCGATCAAGAGCGGGCAGTATATGAGCGTCTAGAGCAGGATTTAGTGATTGAGCTAGACGGGCAAGTAGTGGATGCGGCTAACGCGGCAGTCCTATCTGGAAAACTCCTACAACTGGCAAGCGGGGCTATCTACGACGAAAACGGAGATGTCATTGCTGTTCATGACGCGAAGCTGGATGCACTCGAAGATTTGGTTGAGGCGGCGAACGGGCAAAACCTCCTCGTTGCCTACTGGTACAAACACGACCTGGAACGCATCATCGAGCGCTTCCCGCAAGCCCGAATCCTAAAGACCGCTGAGGATATAGCAGCTTGGAACAACGGAGAGATCAATCTCGGTTTGATTCACCCGGCCTGTGCCGGCCATGGCCTGAATCTACAAGCAGGCGGACACCTACTCATCTGGTTCTCCCTGACCTGGAGTCTGGAGCTGTATCAACAAACCAACGCCCGGCTTTACCGGCAAGGCCAAACCCAGCCGGTAACGATCACTCACCTGGTCGCTGAAAAAACCCTCGATGAAGCAGTACTTACAGCCCTAGACGCCAAGAACCTCACCCAGACTGCCTTGATCGAGGCAATCAAAACACAACTGGCAAACCACTCTAGATAAGGAGAAATCATGATGCATGTGATGACGAAATACTTAGATACCCGCAAGGCAGCAATCAGCGCCCTAGAGGACTACCCACTGATGGAACAAGCAGCCAGCCAAGACACGCAAGCTGAGGCAAACCAGCTACGCGAAGACCTCGCCAGCCCCACTAGCCCCAAAATCACTGGCATGCCCCGCTCACGCGACCCCCACACTGGTGAACGCCGCATAACTGCCACCCTCGACAAGATTGATCTGCTCGCCGCCCGCAGCCAACAAGCCCAAGAGTACCTGGACTGGTTCCTGCCCGCCTGGCAAGCACTCAACACCGATGACCAGTTCGTGTTGGAAAACTTCTTCCTCGGCCAAGGCAATCAAGACGAACGAGTCCAAATGATCGGTGACCACTTCTATATTGAACGAGACAGTGTCTACCGGCGAAAGAACCGAGCATTAGATCGCCTGGCAGTAGCACTATATGGCAGACGCTAACTTGCACCCATGCGTTAGCAAGTATCCGAACCCTGCTATGGAAATCGTTATTTAACCCTGAAATACTGTAGGTGGTTGAAAATATAGGAACGAACCCTCCGGCAAACAGTTATCACTGCCCGGAGGGTTTCGTCTTGGCCAGCAAAGGACGGTGAGGCTGGTGCCAAGAAAACCAAAACATCCCTGCTCTGCGCCTGGCTGTCCAGAACTAACCCGCGAAAGGTTCTGCCAGATCCACGCCAAAAAGGCAGACAAGAACTACCGTAAGTTTCAACGTGACCCGAGAATCAACAAGCGTTACGGTGCGCGCTGGCGCAAGATCCGCGCTGCTTACATCGCGCAGCATCCTTTGTGCGAAGACTGCCTGGACAAAGGACTAACCACCCCAGTTGCCGAAGTCCACCACGTCCTACCCTTAGCCCATGGCGGCAGCCACGACTTTTCTAACCTGCGCAGCCTGTGCAAACCCTGCCACTCCAGGCAGAGCACGTTAGACGGTGACAGATGGAGACAAGCCCTTCAGGTCTACACCTACTAGATTTTTTGAAAATCGCGACATAACCACCGGTACTTCCCCACCCTAAAAGTATTGACCTTGTTGCCACCGGAAGTTACAGGACAAGTCGAGGATTCGGTTAGGGGGTTGGGGCCTCGAATCTCTACAGCCTTGGCGAAGGTCAGCGGGCGGGGCCAACCGTACGCAAAAAGACCGAATCAAACAGGGTATTAACCCGCAAGCCCTCCATCACCGGGCTAACCTCCTGGAAGGAGGCAAGATTTAATGGCGAAAGACGGTACGAACCGTGGTGGGCGCCGCGTGAGGGCTGGCGCGAAACCCGACCCACTCAACGAGAAACTCGCTAAGGGTCTGCCTGCTACTCGCCTGGAAGATCCGCTAGCGAGCCCTTTCGATTTCGAGGGCGCAGATGTTGGCGCGGGCGCGGTGCTTGCTGGTGAAGTGATGCCGGAGCCTTCTGAGTATCTGTCGGAGATTCAGCGCGATGGCAAACCCTTAGGTGCTGATTTGGTGTATCGGGAGACGTGGCGCTGGCTTGATGAGCGTGGCTGCACGAGGTTTGTTTCTAAGCGTCTGATTGAGGCCTACGCCCAGGCATTCGCCCGGTATGTGCAGTGTGAGCAGGCGATCTCCAAGTTTGGTTTGCTCGGCAAGCACCCGACCACGGGGGCTGCTATCGCTTCCCCGTTCGTTGCGATGAGCCAGTCTTTTGGTAAGCAGGCAAATGTGTATTGGTATGAGATGTTTGAGATTCTGCGGGCGAACTGCACTAGGGACTATTCGGGGGCGGCTCCTGGTGATGAGGTTATGGAGCAGTTGTTGAAAGCACGCTCCTAGATGCGTCCTAGTTGTTTACCGGGGTCATTTGGAGCGTTTCGTTGCGCTGAAAGCTGCCCCGAGCGCGATTCCAACTCCGGTGCCGATCGCTAACGCTGAGGCGTTATCGTCCATAATGAACCTAAAGATAATGCCGGTCATCATCCCGGCAATCAGTCCATAGGCCACGGCTTTACCATCGCCGCCGGAAGGCTCCGGTTGATTAGGTTTACTCGTTTCGTCTTTCACGTATTCCATTATCCCACATGATTCGGGTTTTCCTCGTTTTGTTCGCTCCTCATTCTTGGCTGTCATGGTGGGGAGTTTTTTGTTTCTTGTGATTTTTCTACTGAAAGGGCATTCCTATGACTATGGTTCGCAGCGCTGAAGCAGTGTGTATTGGTCACCCCGATAAACTGTGCGATTTAATTGCTGATCAGATTCTGGACGAGATTCTCTACGCTGATCGCAACGCCCGCGTCGCGGTAGAGGTCATGGCTACTGGGCGACGCATTATTGTCACCGGTGAAATCAGCACTAATGCTCGTGTGGACTTGCGTGATTGCGTACGAACTGCACTTACTGCAGCTGGCTATAAGCCGTGGAGATTTTTGGTGTACGTGTGGGTGCGGCGTCAATCTAGCGATATTAACGACGGGGTGACCACATCTTTAGAAGCTCGCCATGGCGATGAGTCCGCTTATTGTCTTCAGGGTGCTGGTGATCAAGGCACGGTCTACGGTTATGCCTGCACTGATACACCACAGCGTTTACCGTTGTCTCTTGTTTTAGCCCACGAGATTTGTAAGCGGCTAGATGCCGCGCGCAAGCAAGGAACCATCACTGGGATCCTTTCGGATGGTAAAGCACAAGTTTCGGTGCGCTACGACGAAGCGAGCAAACCGCTATATATCGAAACCGTTGTAGTTTCCGTCCAGCACGATAAATTCAAGGATTTCGAGGTGTTGCGCCGTGAAATAACTTCACTGATTGTTGGCCCAGCATGCCAGCGGTATCTACCGGTAGATGCGGACACGGTTGTGTTGATCAACCCGTCCGGGCGGTTCGTGGAAGGCGGCCCTAAAGCTGACACTGGACTCACCGGTAGGAAGTTGATGGTTGACACCTATGGCGGGCTGGCCGGACATGGTGGTGGAGCTTTCTGTGGTAAAGATGCTTCTAAGGTTGACCGGTCGGGTGCTTATATGGCGCGGCTGATCGCGAAAACCATGGTGGATGCGGATCTTGCACCCAGGTGCCAGGTGGCGATTAGTTACGCGATCGGGAAAGCCGACCCGGTTGCTTTCAGTGTGGACACGCTCGGCACCGGCCAATACACCGACCAGATTCTCACGGCTGCGGCTCGAGATGTGTTCAATCTTCGTCCAGCAGCAATCATCGACCAGTTTGGGCTGCGAGCACCTGGCTATGTGCGCTATTCGACGTATGGGCATTTCGGGGATTGTACACGCAAGTGGGAAGACACCTGGACTACTAGGCGCGAGCTTATAAAGGCGGTGAAAAACCATGCGCATCAAGCAAATAGCGTTAACTGATCTGACCCCGGCTGACTATAATCCCCGCAAAGACCTGCAACCTGGGGATAAGGACTATGACAAGCTCAAACGCTCCTTGACGGAGTTTGGGTATGTGGAGCCAGTCATCTGGAACAAAACCACCGGAAATATTGTAGGTGGGCATCAGCGTCTGAAAGTACTCGCCGATCTGGGCTATAAAACCGTGGACTGCGTGGTCGTCGAACTCGACGAAACCCGCGAAAAAGCACTCAACATCGCCTTGAACAAGATCAGCGGCGAGTGGGACGAGGACAAGCTCGCCCTGCTGATTGCTGATCTTGACGCTTCGGATTTCGATGCTGAACTGACCGGTTTTGACGACGCCGAAATCGCGCAGCTTATCGGCTCATTGGATGAGGGTGAGGTGGAGGATGATGATTTCGACCTCACCGCCGCACTCGAAGCAGCCGCGTTCGTGGAGCGCGGGGACATCTGGACGCTTGGCCGCCACCGACTCGTGTGCGGCGACGCCACCTCACAAACCGACGTTGAGGCTTTGATGGATGGGAAG
>NZ_RPZY01000028.1:0-20517 GCF_008661855.1 Varibaculum sp. | reverse complement strand
GGGCGCAACTGTATCGGGAAGGCGCAACTGTATCGGTAGGGCGAAAACGTAACCCTAGGTCGCGGCAAAGCGCAATTATATGGGCGGTGTTATGTCTAAGGCTAGATAGTCAAGTATCAAAAGACGCGATTACTGTTAAACGTGAGGGCTAGGTTTTTCCTCATGTAAGCCCGAGGGTAGGTTTTTCATGATCAGCCTCTACAGCGGGTCTGGCTCGGTAAAAGCACTCCGGGGACCCCGTGACCGGCTTTGCCGGTCAAGCCCCTCTCGTATCTTTTACCGGCCGCGACCCTTGTTATTTTAGGCATACCCAAACCCTTAATCGTAAGGACAACGGCGTTATACTACCTGATCACGCTACATTATGAGCTCTGGTAGAACTTGTCCCCCGGGCAACAAGCTACCGAAACAGTTACTGTACATGCGGATACCTACCGACATTTTTGGCGTAAAACGTGTTTTCGTAAGAAAACCAAGGGACGCTCCGACCGAAACATTGACCATGGTGCCAGTGGGCTGAATTATTCCTCTAGTGCGCAAGCCACCGATTTCCGGAAAACAATGACGGGACTAAAAAGTAAAAATATCCCGCAGCAGATATGCCTAGGCAGCAGCACTTTTACAAGTACGCCTGGGGGAGAAGTTTTATGCGAGCAGGCTAGGTGGGCGTAAAACTCTAAAAAGCCATAGGGCTTTTTAGAGTTTTTGGGCAGGAGGAAAAACCTAGCTCCCGCGTTTGCTGAGCGCGTGGGGGCGGATTTATGCCGAGGGGTAGGCTTCGGGCACTAAATCCGTGAAAATGCCAGAGCATTTTCCGGATTTCGGGGCGCGAGGCAAAATCCGCCCGCACGCGCGGAACTAGGCTTTCCTGAACCGAACGCTGAGGAAGGAACTATTTAAATTCCAGATGTTTGCCGGCGTAATCGGTGCGGATGCGCGCTACCTGCTGCTCGGCGGATTCTAGCTGCTGGACGACTTGCGCGGGCGCAGTTCCTCCCCGACCGGCGCGGGACCGCACTGAACCGGCAGGGCTGAGAACTTCTCGTACTTCAGGGGTTAATAGCGGATCAATAGCGGCGAATTGTTCGTCACTCAAATCCGCGAGCTCTATCCCGTTTTCTTCACATTCGCGCACGCAGGCTCCGGATACTTCATGCGCTTGCCTGAACGGCATTCCTCGCGCCACTAGCCACTCGGCAATATCGGTGGCGAGCGAGAACCCTTGAGGCGCGAGTTCTTCTAGGCGAGTGTAGTCAATCTTCATAGTGGCTATCATGCCGCTGACTGCTGGAAGTAATACCTCTAAAGTATCAACCTGGTCAAAGACTGGTTCTTTATCTTCTTGCAGGTCACGCGCATAGGCAAAAGGTAGACCTTTGAGCACCGCGAGCAGAGCGGTTAAATCCCCTATCATGCGACCGGCTTTGCCACGCGCCAATTCTGCCACGTCCGGATTCTTCTTTTGCGGCATGATTGATGAACCGGTAGAGAACGCATCATCTAAGGTGACATACCCAAACTCTTTGGTATTCCAGATAACGATTTCTTCTGCGATTGAGGAGATATCAACCCCGGTCATGGCACAGATAAACGCAAACTCGGCAACCACATCGCGGGTGGCGGTTCCGTCGATGGAGTTTTCTACTACCCGCTCAAATGCCAGGTCTTCCCCCACTTGCACTGGGTCTAACCCCAGGGTGTTGCCCGCGAGCGCTCCGGAACCGTAGGGGCTGGCGGCGGCGCGCCGGTCCCAATCCTCAAAACGCTGAATGTCTCGCAATAGCGGCCAGACGTGGGCGAGTAACTGGTGGGCTAGCAATACCGGCTGGGCGTGCTGCATATGGGTACGCCCAGGCATCACGGTATCTCCGGCGGCTTTCGCTTGGCTTACAAGAGCCTCGACTACCTCGATGATGCGCTCGGAGAGGGCGCGTGCCTGGTTTCGCAGGTACATGCGAATCAGGGTAGCGATCTGGTCGTTGCGGCTGCGTCCAGCGCGCAGTTTCCCCCCTAAATGCTCGCCAGCCTCCTCTAATAGTCCTCTCTCTAAGGCCGTGTGCACGTCCTCGTCAGCTGGGTCGGGAGTGAAGGCACCGCTTTTAACTTTTTCTTCCAGCCGCCCTAAAGCCGCCAGCATTTGCGATAGTTCCTCGCTGTCTAGCAGACCGGCTCCTGCGAGCGCTCGGGCATGAGCGCGCGAACCGGCTAAATCGTAGAGCGCCAGGCGCCAATCGAAATGGGTGGATACTGAAAGTGCCGCCAAAGCCTGGGAAGGGCCGCCCGAAAAGCGTCCTCCCCAAAGCGATACCTGTTCGCTCATAGTTATTTCTTGCTTTCTTTTTGTTCCCGCGCGGCTGCTAACTGGGTTGATAGCCCATAGATTCCGATAAATCCGCGCGAGAGGGACTGGTCAAAGCTGTCTCCTGAATCGTAGGTCGCCAGGTTGAAGTCATACAAGCCGACCGCAGAGCGCCGCCCATCAACTACTGCCCGCCCGCCGTGCAGAATCATCCGGATATCGCCGGTAACATATTTTTGGGTGTTTTCTACGAAGGCATCTAACGAGCCTTTGAGTGGCGAATACCATTGCCCCTCATAAACTAGCTCTGACCAGCGTTGTTCTACTTGCCGTTTGAAGCGTCCTTGTTCGCGTTCTAGGGTCAGGTTTTCCAGGTTTTGGTGGGCGATAATCAGCGCCACTGCGCCGGGAGCCTCATAGATTTCCCGCGATTTAATCCCTATCAGGCGGTCTTCCACCATATCTAGGCGACCTACCCCTTGGGCTCCTGCCCGGCGGTTCATTTCCTGAATGATTTCCAGGGGAGACATTTTTTGCCCGTCTAAAGCTACCGGCACGCCCTCTTCAAAACTAATAACTACCTGGTCAGGAACGGGAGGATAGGCCGGGTCATCGGTGTAAACATATACGTCTTTAGTGGGCGAGTTCCATAAGTCTTCTAGATATCCGGTTTCTACCGCGCGCCCCCACACGTTCTGGTCGATAGAGAAGGGGTTATGTTTGGTGGTTTCAATCGGGAGTTCGTGTTCTTCCGCATATTTAATCGCCACGTCCCGGGTAAGAGCCAAATCCCGCACCGGGGAGATGCATTTAATCTCCGGGTTTTGGCTGGTGAGCGACACCTCAAAGCGCACTTGGTCGTTCCCTTTTCCGGTGCAGCCGTGAGCTACGGTATCGGCACCAAAGTCTTTCGCTACTTTTACCAGGTGTTTACAGATTAGCGGCCGAGAAAGTGCCGATACCAAGGGGTATTGATCCATATACAGACCGTTGGCTTTGATTGCCGGTAGGCAATATTCTTCGGCGAACTCATCTTTCGCGTCAGCCACATAGGCATCGACTGCCCCGCAGTCCAGCGCGCGCTGGCGGATTACTTCTAGGTCTTCCCCGCCTTGTCCTACGTCTACGGCGCAAGCGATTACTTCTTTGCCGGTTTGTTCTTCAATCCAGCCGATGGCTACCGAAGTGTCTAGCCCGCCCGAATAGGCTAGGACTACCCGTTCTTTACTCATAGTTGTTCTCCTTTTCCTAGGTCTTTTTCTATCTGTTTTAATGTATTTTTCAAAGCGGGAATCAGGGTTAGCGCTTCGGATAACTCAATAATTAGGGGTGGAGCTAGGCGAATAATGTTCGCTGCCGGGGCATTTACGATAAACCCGGCTTTAAATAGCTTTTTTGCCAGATTCGGGGCAATATTTTTTTCGAGGATGAGGCCGCGCAGCAGCCCCTGTCCCCGGGTCGCTTTGATCCCCGGGATTTGGGCATCTTCAATCGCCTGCATCCAGGCGTCCCCAACTTTAGCGGCATGAGACGGCAAATCCAGCTCCTCCATCAGGTTGATGGTGCGCGCTACTACCGCACTTACCAGCGGGTTTCCTCCGAAGGTAGTACCGTGACTTCCTGGTTTGAGGGCGGTGGCGGCGCGTTCGTTCATAGCTACACATGCCCCGACCGGCACTCCCGCACCTAGGCCTTTAGCTAAAGTCACCACGTCCGGAACTATTTCTTTCCCATCATGGCAGATTCCCTGGTGAGCGAGCCATTTTCCGCACCGCGCCATCCCGGTTTGAACTTCGTCAAAAACCAGCAATGCTCCAGCGCGATCTGCCAGCCCGCGCGCGGCTGCTAAAAATTCGGGCGCTAGTGGGATTACTCCCGCTTCTCCTTGCAGGGGTTCTAGAAAAATCGCGGATACGCCCTCGGGGTCTACTGCCTCAATTCCCGCTACCGTGGCTGCTACAAACTCGGTAGGCCCTACGAAGGGAGCAAAGGGTTCGCGGTAGGGAGCTTTATAGGTCAGTGAAAGTGACCCCAGGGTACGTCCGTGAAATGCGCCTTTGAGCGCAATCGCGCGTCCTCCCGGCCGGGCGGCTAACGCCATTTTCAAGGCGGCTTCATTGGCTTCGGTGCCTGAGTTTACGAATAGCACTCGCGCCTGGGAGGTGATTTCTGCCTGTACCTCGCTACCCCACCCTGCGGCGCAGATTCTTTTGACTGCTTGCGCGGCCTCTACCTGCTGAGGGGTAGTGAAAAAGTTAGAGACATGAGTAAAGCGGCTGGCTTGCTCCCCGATAGTCTTCACTATTTCCGGATGGGCATATCCGAGAGCGTTTACCGCGATTCCGCCCAGTAAATCTAGGTATTCTTTACCATCGGCATCCCACACCCGGGTGCCTTGGCCGTGGGTAAAACACGCCTGCGGCTGCCCGAAAACTCCTAAAAGGTTTTCTTGGTAGGCGCTGATCCATTCAGAGTTAGTCATGGCTATCTCCCATCACCATAGTTCCAAATCCGGTATCGGTGAAGATTTCTAGCAGCATCGAGTGCGGCACTCGCCCATCAATAATGGTGGCGCGGGGTACTCCCTGCTCACAGGCTTGGATACAGGCTTGCACTTTGGGGCGCATTCCCGCTTCCAAGGTAGACAGCATTTCGGCGGCTTCGCTTGCCCGAAGCTGTGAAATCCGACTATCCGGGTCTGGCCAGTTGCGATAGAGTCCTTTCACATCGGTGAGGACGATTAGTTTCTTAGCCCCGATGGCGCCCGCTACTGCCGCGGCGGCCAAATCTGCGTTGATATTTAATACCTGCGTGGGGTTGTCTTGGTTTACCGCAATGGAGGAAACCACCGGGATACGCCCCGATTGCAGTAAATCTTCTATCGGCCCGGGATCTACCGCGGTTACTTTACCCACTAGCCCCAGGTCGACGGGTTTTCCGTCTACTGTCACTCCTTGTTTTTGGGCACGTAAAAACGCTCCGTCCTCCCCAGAAATCCCGATTGCCGCGATGGAGGATTCGTTGAGTAACGAAACCAGTTCGCGCTGTACTGTCCCGGTCAGGACCATGCGCACGACTTTCATTACTTCTGGGCTGGTGACCCGCAGACCGGAAATAAAGGGGGCTTCAATCCCCAGGGTTTTCAGCATGGAGTTGATTTGCGGGCCTCCCCCATGCACCACAACCGGTTCAATCCCCCATTCATGCAGGAAACTTACGTCCTGGGCGAAAGCGGCTTTTAGCTCTTCAGATATCATGGCGTTTCCGCCGTATTTAATCACAATCCGCGAGCCGGAGTATTCGCGCAGCCACGGCAAGGTTTCTAGCAGTACTCCGGCTTTGTCCCAGGCTGATAAATTTTTTGTGCTCATGAGGAATAGTCCGCGTTGATGTGAATATATTCGTGGGTAAGGTCGTTGGTCAGTACGCTGGCCTGGGCGTTTCCGGCTCCTAGGCGTACCTCCAGATGCACGTCACGGCTGTCAAAGGGAACGTCCTGCCTATTTCCCCAAGCGGCGCCGTTTTTACAAACTTGCACCCCGTTGAACAGTACCGATACCGCGGTCGGATCGTAGGGGCAAACGCTTTCGGGTACAGTGCCCAGTTCGGACACGATCCTTCCCCAGTTGGGGTCGCAGCCGGCGATTGCGGTTTTTACCAGGTTTGAGCGAGAAATGGTTTTCGCCGCGATTAACGCTCCGGCTTCACTTTCGGCCTCGGTGACTGCTATTTCTACCGTATGCTGCGCACCTTCCGCGTCGTCAGCTAGTTTGCGCGCCAACTGGGCGCAAGTTTCAGTGAGCGCTTCGGTAAAACCGCTGGGAACCGTACCGCTTTCCCCGGAGGCCAGCAAAAGTACAGTGTCGTTGGTGGACATGCAGCCATCGGAATCTAACCGGTTAAAGGTTTTTGCGCAGGCAACTTCCAGTGCCTTTTGGGCAGTTTCGGCATCGAGGAGGGCGTCAGTGGTGATTACACAAAGCATCGTGGCTAGGGCGGGAGCCAGCATTCCTGCCCCTTTCGCCATTCCTCCGATTTGGTAACCTTCCGCCTGCAAGTGAACGGTTTTGGGTTCGTTATCGGTGGTGAGAATCGCCCAGGAGGCATCTGCGCCGCCCTCTTCAGATAGGCTCGCGGCAGCAGTTTCAATCCCGGAGAGCATTTTGTCCATCGGCAGAGGGGTCCCAATCATTCCGGTGGAGCACACTAATACCTCTCGCGGATCTATTTGTAGAGCATCCCCGACTGCCTTGGCGCTGGCGACCGTATCTTTAAGACCGTTTTCCCCGGTGCAGGCGTTGGCGCTGCCAGAGTTCAGCACTACGGCGCGCATACCGGTAGCCCCTTTACTGAGAACTGCCCGCGAGTAGAGTACAGGGGCGGCGGCGAAACGGTTGGAGGTGAATACCCCAGCGGCTACCGGGTTTTCCCCGGTGTTGAGGACGAGGGCTAGGTCTTTGCGTCCTTTGCGGCGCATTCCGGAGGCGATTCCGCAGGCTTTGAATCCGGGTACGCTGGTTACGCCTTGGAGGCTTTTGTCTTTTTTCACGGGGCAACTCCAATCTGGTTGATGCCGGTATATTCGTCTAGTCCGAGGGCGAGGTTGGCTGATTGCACGGCGGCTTGCGCGGTTCCTTTTCCTAGGTTATCCAGGGCGCTGAGGGCGATTATTTTTCCGGACCGCTTATCTAGCGCCACCTGTACCTGCACGTTTGCACTGCCGGTCACTGCTTGGGTTTGTGGCCAAATACCGGGGTCAAGTACCTGTATAAGGTTTTCTTCCCGATAAAAATCCTGGTAGAGGGCGTGTAACTGCTCGGTGGTAGTTTTTTGAGTCGCAGCGGCAGTTACGGTTGCCAGGATTCCCCGCGACATGGGTACTAACACTGGAGTGAGGGTGATTTTATAGTCCTCGGGGTTGTTTCCGCTGCTAACTGCGAAGTTTTGCGCGATTTCGGGAATATGGCGATGGGTTCCGCCTACCGCATAGGGCTGGGCATTGCCGAGGGCTGCGGTGGCTAATAGGTGCGGTTTTAGGGATTTTCCGGCGCCGGAATATCCCACCGCTAAAGTGGCGACAATATCGTTTGGGTCAATCAATCCGGCAGCTACCAGAGGTTGAAAAGCCAAGGTAACAGCAGTTACGTTACATCCGGGAACCGCGATCTGCTGGGTAGTCGCCAGCTGTTCGCGCTGTGAAGGCCCGCAAGCACGCTGAAGTTCGGGCATTCCATAGGTCCAGGCCTGGCAATATTCGCCGCCATAGTAACTATCCCAGGCGGCTTTAGAGGTGAGCCGATGGTCGGCTCCGCAATCTACCAACAGGCTTTCTACCCCGGCAGCGCGCAGTTGCGCTGCTATTTTCCCGGATTGTCCATGTGGCAATGCTAGGAAAATCGCGGCGCTTTCTTTTAGCGCCACCGGGTCTACTGCTTTTAATTCTTGCTTGGCTAATTGGGGAACTTGGGGATGAAACTCCCCTAGCTTTTTTCCTGCCGAGGAGGACGCGCATAGCTGCTCAATTTGAAAGCGCGGATGGGCAGCTAGCAGACGCAGAATTTCTCCGCCGGCAAAGCCACTGGCACCGATAATTGAAACTTTCATAGTGCATATTTATATCAACCATTGAATATATATGCATAATTGGGAGAGGTTGATGTGAGTTAAGATACTCACCGCCACTAAGAGAATGCCTCTCCGGCAAACCCGGCGACAAAATAGCTAGACACCTACAGTTTGTCCCCATAAATGCGCGGAAACTTTGAGGCAGAAAAAGCAAAAATCCGCGCCCTGTCGCAAAGCTCAACCAGCTAATCGACAGGGCGCTAAGAAAACCAAGCGCCAAACTATAGCTATTTCTTGATTTCTTTAACCATCTGCCTCGCCCAGTCGCGAATCATTTGCTCGTCACGGAAATCGCCCTCAACCGCTCCCCCAAGACGCGCAACGGTACGCTCGCGCAAAGAAAGCTGCGAGGGATCTAGCCTGCCCGGGAAAGTCACGTAACCTTTAGGTTCAATATTCAAAAGCACCGGCCCAACCCGGGAAGGATCTTGCACTTTATCGTGCGGAACCCCAGATAGCCCCACCGAGAAAGCCCAAATGGGAATATGGCGCAACTGCGACGAAAAACGCCGACAAAAATCCGTAGCTTCATCCATCCATCTAGTCAGATACACCGCTGAACCAATAACCACTGCCCCATAGACATCTAGACTGTAGACCTCTTCCGGATTCTTAAGCTCTACCTCCAAACCGGCATTTTCTAATTCCTCGGCAATAGTTTTGCCAATCTCGCGCGCAGTTCCATGTTTGGACGCAACCGTTACTAAAACCTTCATAGCTCTAGTATGACCATTTTTCTAAAACTTGTCCTGAAAAGACCGAAAAATCTAGTTTTCTCTTAGACTGGAGAACGTGTCACCGATCGGTTCTTCCTCTCGCAGAGCGCCAAAGCTCACCGATCTTACCGTGGTATCCAAATACACCCTCGACCCAGTGGTGCTCTGCCGCGCGGTCGGAATACATCGAATCTCTGAACTGGGCAGAGGAAGCACTCGAGACGTATCCGAACTGTTCGCCCTCCCCAGCCAAGACTTTCATAGCTTTCTATGCAGCAATGAGGGCGGAAAATTCCTAGCTCAGCTGCGTGAAGATTTACAGCGCCCCCTATGCGTCTGGTTAGGGGCGGGCAGTAGCGAAGAAGCCGAACGCCTCTCCCATCTGCTAGGAACTAGCCGAATAATTGACGGAGCCACCTACCCGGAAGGCTTGGAATACCGTAAACGTTTAGTCAGCTCATCTGAAACGCCAACCCAGGCGGAAAATAACAAAAAACGCCCTTGGATACTAGATCCGCGCAACCTGATGGGCGCAATCATTGACCAGTGGGAAGATTTAAGCGAAAACGCCAGGCAGAGGGTGCGGCAAGCACTGCTCGGAATAGATGCAACCCACCTTTCTCCCGAGATTTCCGGCGCCTTAACAGCTTGCGGAATAAAACAAACCCATCGTTCCCGACTGATTAAATGGCTCACCAACCCGAAAGTTCTGGCATACCTGCTGGTAGTTACCTATTCTAGTTTGCGCGTATTGCCAGTAAGCCTCGTAAAAGAGTTCCACGGCTCCCTGCTGGTTCTGTGGACGATGGATATTACCACCGCCATCCCTTACGCCTGGGGGGTGCTGGCTATGTTTACCGCTAAACGCCAGTGGGTGCGGATTGTAGGCACTTTTACCACCGCAGTCACTTTCGCTGCCCCATACGTTTATTTCGCTATGACCGGTCGAGACTATCCGCCCTATGTAATAGTGGTGGTCATCTTATTTATTATTTCCGGTTTCCTAGTGGAAGGTACAAAGTACCTGCGGGAACGCTACCTCCTTAACTTCTTAATAAAGGCACGCTAAACTGAGCGGCGCTGCATACAAAAAGTTGCGCGCGGTGGTGGGGCGCAAGAGACGCTACCTGGCTACTGGCTCTTTTGTGCTCGGCGTTTGGCAGCTTGCGGACCTATAAAGGTACGCACAACCCCGTTACCAATAAAGTAAACTCCGCTAATCCACCACAGCCACCAAACGATTGGATTACGCTCCGGGAAATAGATAGTGAGCCAAATAATGCAAAACAGCCAGACAACTACCGACAAAATGTTTAGCCACCGCAGTCGTTCCACCCGGAAAGGATGACAGAAAGTAAGGGGAGAAAGCGTCAAAACAATAAATAACACCACTATCGTGAGGTTAAACCACCAACTCATATCCACTAAATACAGATACAAAATCACGATATTCCAGGCGGCCGGGAAGCCCACGAAATAGTTATCGGAACTCTTGGCTTTCTTATTGCAGTAACAAAACATTGAGGACGCGCAAACTGCCACCATCAACACCGCAGTCACTATCAAATCAATACCCTTGCCGGGCACGCCAGGAGCAAACGACAGGTTTTGAGACATAAAAATTGCAGGAATAAACGTCCAGGTCAAGTAATCGACAATCAAGTCGAGGGAAGAACCATCAAACCAGGGAACAACCTCTTTAACCCGGTAACGCCGAGCAAAAGTGCCATCAAGACCATCAACAATCAGGCTAATAGCCAGCCATCCCCACATTTGGAGATATTCTTGACGCATCAAAGCCAACATGGCGCAGCACGCCCAAATTACCGCTGACCCGGTAAAAGCATGTACAGCCCAGGCTTTCAGGTGATCAGCGCGAGTGAACTGGGACTTATCCGCACTTGAAGTCTCTTTCATAGTCCCTATTTTGCCCTAGGGTTTCGAATAAGCGAAACCCTGAAAGCTATTGTGGGGCTTTAACCGTACCTCACCTCCCCCAAGATGTTCCTCGGAGCTAAGCTATAAAATAGCTCCATGAGTTCCGCCCCACTAAATGAACTCCTGGACGATTTAGAGGACCAGGATAAGCTGGATGACCCTTTAGAAGTACTCTCCGGTTTCACTACTTGGGCAGCCTCTACCCGCCGGGCACTGTATCCCCATCAAGAACAAGCTGCCACCGAGATTTTTGCGGGCAACCATGTAATTGCCGCCACCCCCACCGGTTCGGGTAAATCAATGATTGCTCTCGCCGCCCACCTGGCGGCACTGGCCAACAATCAGCGCTCTTTCTACACCGCACCGATTAAAGCCTTAGTTTCTGAAAAATTTTTCTCGCTGGTAGACCTATTTGGAGCTCGCAATGTCGGCATGATTACCGGCGATATTTCCTTAAATGCACAGGCTCCAATCATCTGTTGCACCGCTGAAATCCTGGCCAACCAGTCACTTCGCGAGGGCAGCGAACTAGATGCGGGAACGGTAGTCATGGACGAGTTTCATTACTACGCCGACCCTGACCGAGGTTGGGCTTGGCAAGTTCCACTCTTAGAACTGCCACACGTACAGTTTGTCCTCATGTCTGCCACCCTAGGGGATGTAGATTTTTTTGTACGCGATCTAAAAGAGCGTACTAAAAGAGAAGTAGCGCTAATAGACAACGCCAAACGTCCCGTACCTCTAGAAATGTCCTACACCGAAGATGAACTGCAATACCTACTGGAAAGCCTGGTAGAGGCGGGACACTGGCCAATCTACCTGGTACATTTTTCCCAAAATGACGCGGTCAAAACCGCCCAGGGACTAGCCTCCGCTAATCTCGCCCCTCGCAAGCAACGGGAAAAAATCGCCAGCTACCTAAAGGGAGTACATTTTGGCAAGGGGTTCGGACAGACTCTTTCCCGACTGCTACGCCTGGGGGTAGGGGTACATCATGCGGGAATGTTGCCCCGCTACCGCCTCTTAGTCGAACAACTCGCTCAGCGAGGCTTATTGGCAGTAATCTGCGGCACTGACACTTTAGGGGTGGGGATAAATGTTCCTATCCGTACCGTGGTTTTCACCTCCTTGGTAAAGTTTGATGGACACCGCGAGCGGCATCTCTCCGCCCGAGAATTCCATCAGATTGCGGGTCGAGCTGGACGCGCCGGTTTTGACACTATGGGATTTGTTGAAGTGCAGGCTCCTGCCGAAATAATAGAAGCCAAGAAACTTGCCCAAAAGGACGGAAAACGCAAGAGCTCGTCCTCGGCAAAAAGCCAGAAACCGAAAATCTCTTGGGGGCGGGGAACTTTTGAGCGTCTGCAATCTGCCCCACCCGAGCCGTTACGCTCCCATTTTCAAATTGATCATTCAATGGTGCTCAACGTTCTTGCCGGTCAGCGCAACGGCGGGGAACATTTAGCGTGGTTAGCTCGCAATAACCATGACCGCCCGCAGCAGATTAACCCCCATTTGCGCCGCCTAGGACAGGTTTATTCTTCGTTAAAACAGGCGGAAGTGATTAGGCATCTCCCCTCTGACAAGGCAGGGAATCGCGGTCGGGTAGAGCTCACCCAAGAGCTTCCGGAGGACTTTGCTCTTAACCAGCCGCTTTCTCCTTTCGCCCTCGCTGCCCTGGATTTACTGGATTGCGACAGTCCCGATTATGCCCTCGATTTGGTTTCGATTGTGGAATCGGTATTAGAAGATCCCCGCCAGGTGCTTATCGCCCAACAAAAAGCCGAACGTGACCAGGTATATCAGCAGCTCAGAAGGGAAAAGGTTGATTACAATCAACGGCAAGAAATCTTGAATGAAATTAGCTGGCCGCAGCCACTTTCACAGCTAATAGCGGGAGCGTTTCACACTTTCGCGCAGTCTAACCCCTGGGTCTATGGTTTTGCGCCCTCACCAAAATCTGTGGTGCGCTATCTGGTGGAAAATGCGCTAACTTTCACCCAGTTTATTTCCCGTTTTGACCTTTCACGCAGCGAGGGCGTGGTGTTGCGTTATTTAACCGACGCTTACCGCGCTTTGGGGCAGATTGTTCCTCCTCAACGCCGCAGTGAAGAGTTCGAGTTGATATTAGAGTGGCTGGGGAAAACGGTAAGGGGCGTGGATTCTTCCCTGCTTGACGAGTGGGAGTCTTTAGCCAGCGGAAAAAGAACTAGCGACACCCCGATGGACAGTGACGAAGAACCCGCTTTTGGGGTGGGGGATAATATCCCTTTGAGCGCCAATCCTTTTGCACTACGTAAGGCGCTGCGCAACGAAAGTTGGCAGCGCCTTGAGGCAGTTGCTTTTGATGATGTAAACCGTTTGCAAACTGGCGCACTTTTGCGCGCTGACGGTAGCTCCTGGTCTACAGCTGATTATAAAGAGCTGCTTGATGACTATTGGGAACGTTATGACGACCTGGTTTTAGACCAAGAGGCGCGCTCGGCGAGCCACGCGGTGATTAACGAGGGCGAGCAAGCGCGAGAGGTATTGTCGCGTTATCTGGATGCAGACAGCCATTTACTCCGCGGCAGCAATGTTTGGTCTTTATTGCAGGAAGTAGATGATGGCAGCGGTCTTTGGGAATGGCGAATGCTTTTTGCCTTAGATATAGCTAAAACCGATGAAAGTGGGCAGCTTTGTCTGTATCTGGTTGCCTATGGGGATTTATTTTAGGAGACTTCTTCCCATCTTCCTCCCCTAGAGCACTTCAGCACTTGCGATAGGTTTTCTGCAAATAGGCAGCGGGTTTAACTGGATTTGGCGCGCCCTCTAGACTTAAAACTATGGATTTAGAAACCAGTGTCGCAAGGGTAGATGAGCGGATTAGCGCTGCCTGTGAGGCGGCGGGCAGAAATCGCAGCGAAGTTACTTTAGAGCTGGCGGTCAAGACCCGCAGCAGCCAAGAGATTATTGCGGCTGCTAAGCAGCTAGTTAAGCGCGGTCTGCCAGTGGTTCTAGGTCACAACCATGTTCAGGAAGCCCAGGCAACCAACCCGGCAATACGGCAGGTCGATTTTGGCGCTACAGTTCATATGATAGGGCATTTACAGGGCAATAAGATTAGCGCCGCTTTAGAGGTTTGCGACCTGGTTGAAACCGTGGATTCAATTAAAACTGCGCAGCGTTTGGTGCGCCGCCTGGAAGCGAACTATCCGGGGCGCACTTTACCTTGCTTTATTGAAGTGAACTGTTCGCGCGAAGCCGCTAAGGCGGGGGTAAGCCCGGAAAAAGCGGAAGATTTAACCCAGCAGGTCTTAGCTATGGAGCAGCTACGGCTTTGCGGTTTTATGACAATTGGGGCGCTTAGCTTAGATGAATCCCAAATTCGTTCTTCTTTTGAAATCCTGCGTAACCTGCGTGATAAAACCGTAGCTAGCGGAGGACGAGGACAAGATGCCACCGAACTTTCGATGGGAATGTCCCAAGACCTAGAACTAGCAATCGCAGAGGGCGCAACTATTGTACGTATCGGCACCGATATTTTTGGTTCGCGCAACTACCACTAGCAGCTGTACTTTCCTCTTTCAGAAAAAAGCAAGCAGTACCCTGAGCGGACGGTCTAGTTAGTCAGCTACCTAGTTGGCCACCCGACGTGAATCTAGAATCGCCTCCACATCCACCGGTTTGGTTTGGGCGATTAACTGGGCAGTGGTCAGCGATTCTTCAGTGCGGGCTTGGGGACGGCTAGGGCGATAGGGCGAATGCGACCTGCTTGCTAAATGCTGCGATAACAATTCGGAGGCATCTACGTCACGGCGCGCCAGTCGCGGTTTAAGCGCATAAATCGGTTTCGGCATCGGCGTGGGAGTCCAGGCACGCCCAGAGGAAACAGCCGGTAGGCTAGCTGAATCTTGCTTATTTGCCGCGCTATTGCCGGTGTGTGCGCTGTTAGTAACTGCGGAGATTTCGTCAGCTTTTTCAACAGAAACTGATGTCGAAATCGCCTTGGTTTCCAAGGCAGGCTGCGCGTAAAGATTGCTTACTGTTTCTAGCTTACTGGTTGCTATTGAAGTCTCATTAGCGCTGTAAGCTAGCTCTCCAGCAACTTTTGTCGGCAACGTTGATTCTTCTGTCTCAGTTGATTTTGCCGTAGCTGCCTGTGTTTGCGTTTCCTGGCCGGCGGTAAAAATCTCGCGGAACATTGAAGCCCGGCGAGCCGCATCTGCCATTTTAGCTAGGGCTGCGCGTCCTTTGCCCGTTGCAGATAGATTCTCTTTCGCATAGGACTCGCAAGATTGCGTTAGAGCGGTTTCGGTTTTCGCTTGCGCACCCAGCGTTACTTGGTTTTCCTTAACGTCTGCTGCGGCTACCGCCTCGCCTTGGGAGCTAGCTTTAGCTTTTGCCGTGATTTGGGCGAATTTCTTTTCACTTTCGCTCATGCGGTGACCCTTAGCGGGGCGAGCTTCAAGAGAATGAATATATTCAAGGGCGCGCTGATCGTTTTCGCGACCAGCCTTTGCGGCTCGCACCCCTAATCCTAAGGTGGCAGTAATAGTTGCCAACGGGATCAGTACCCACAACCAGGAAAATGAGGAGATAACAAAGGCAGCGGTAACTAGCACCATCGTCACTGCGAACTGTACGGTGAGCAGGGTAAGACGGCGGCGGGCTGCTTGCTCCCTAAGCTGTATTTGCTGCGCGCGTCTTAGTTTGGCGGCATTAAGTTCACTTTGGTCGCGTTGGGTTGGCGCTACTGGTCGCTGCATACTTCCTCCTAAAACCGGGGGGGTTATCCGGTAACCGTCCGGTTTCGTTTGTGTAGGACGAGTATTCAGTACCCGCAATCCCGCACTAAAACGGTCGTCACCATGAGAATTAGCTTGCCGACGTTTGATATCGATTAAGACCGGTAGATATATTCCTCCCAGAATCAACACCAATGCCGGTAAGGCCAATCCGATAAACTCCACATATCAAAAATAGGGTATTTAGAGTCAAGAATCTTGCTCCCTAAAGGCGTGTTGAACAGGCAATGTTATGAAATGTTTAGAAAAACGCAACATTCGTAACAAACACATCAGTAGCCACATTTTTATTTCTGCTTTAATGCTCTATGACGCAGCAACCTATTCTTAAAACCGATTCACCCTAGACCCAAAATGCGGGTTAATACCCAAATACTGAAAACAATCGAAAACTAGAACCCGCCCTCGGCAAAACCGTGAGAGTCTCCAGACAGTCCTCCCCTAAAACGCGCCCTATTAATCAAAAAGGAAACGTAACCGCCCTGTGGAACTTCCTCGGCGGTAGCAGCATAACCCAAATGGTCAGCCCAGTTTCCCGCAATATAATAGAAACCGCGTTTACGCCCTTCAAAACGCAACCCCAACTTTTCAACTACCCGCAAGGAAGCCTTATTTTCGGGACGCACATTTATCTCCACGCGGTGTAAATGAGGAGACCCCAAACATAAATCCAACACCATGGCTACCGCGGCGGTAATCACTCCCCTGCCGCTATATTCCTCACTAACCCAGTAACCCAAATTTCCCGAATGAGACGCACCCAGCGCCACATCCCCGATACTTACCTGCCCCACTAGCTCCTGATCCGCCCAAACACCGAAGGAATAATACATTCCTTTGCGCACCAGTCGAGCGCTACGCCGAATAAAAGCCTCCAACTCCATATCTCGTGCGCGATACCCGTCCGGAGCGTTAGCCTCCCAAGGCGAAAGCCAACGATAATTATCAGCGCGAACCTGCGCCGCCAGACGATGATCACGGGCAGTCATTTCCAGCACTACCAGCCGACCTATTTCAACATTACCCGGCTTGAGCAGCCCCAAAGCGCAAGGGTCATCAATCTGAACACTTAAACGCCCTCGAGACAGAAAAGTTAAACGTTCATACAACAAAACGGCAACCTAATCTAGCACCATACAGTGAAAATAATCCCCCTCGGAAACAGCCGTAACCGCCTCGGGGATAACCGCGAGCGCATTCGCACTCGCCATACTAGACAGTAAAAGATCCTCCGGTTTACCGGTTAGTCTTGCCCGATAACCACTGTCGGGAGCACCCACAATTTTAACGGGAACAAACTGGCGTCTACCTGCGGGAGAACGCCACCCACAATCAACCCTGGCTCGTAAAGAAGGACGATAAAGCTCCTGCCAACCAGCCATATGCCGCAGGCACGGGCGCACGAAAATCTCGTAACAAATTTGGGCAGCTACCGGATTGCCCGGGAGACAAAAAATCGGAGTACCCTCGCCCACTGTTCCATATCCAAGTTGTTTACCAGGGGTCATCGCCACCATATCGAAACGAGCCGTACCTAAAGGAGCTAACACTTCCTTGACTGTATCGCCACTGCCATAGGACAGACCGCCGGTAGTGATAATAATATCTGCCCTAACCAGCTGATCTTCGATAGTTTCCGACAAAGCATTCTGTTCATCAGGAACCGCCGCTACCCGAAAAGTATCGGCTCGCGCATCTGCTACCGCTGAAGAAAGCGCATGTCCATTCGCGTCAAACACCGCACCGGCACGTACCGCTTTGCCCGGTTCAATTAGCTCGTCTCCGATAGATAAAATCACTACTCGAGGACGAGGACGAACCCTCACCCGCAAGCGCCCCACTCCCGCCAGCAGCGCCACCTGCCGAGAACCAATCCGGGTACCGGCACGCAAAATCGTTGTGCCAGCACTTACATCTTGACCGCGGCGTAAAATATTTTTACCTTTCGCCGGGGCAGACAGAATTTGCACCCGTGCCGATCCCTGATCGGTTTCCTCTAACGGAACCACCGTATCTGCCCCCATCGGTAAAGGTGCACCCGATGCAATCCGGACTGCCGCGTTTTCTACCAGGGAGCAGGGCTCGGCATCCCCCGCTTTCACCTCAGCAATTACGTCCAGGTACACTTGACGCATTTTCCCAGCACCACCCACATCTTGGGAACGTACCGCATATCCATCCAAAGTAGCCTGATCAGTAACCGGTAAATCAAAAGGAGCACTCACGTCCTCAGCCAGGACACACCCCACCGCATCAGGCAGCAACACATCCAAAGGATCTAGCGGAGCCACCAGGGCTAGACAAGTATTCAAATGTTCCGCAACAGTACGCATTCGCCCTCCTGAAATCTAGTACTGTACCCAGCGTACCTGCCTTAGCCTTTAGCTTGAGGGCGAAAAGCCGAGCGGTCGCAAAGCAGAATCCGGTTATTATTAAGCTATGGAGGCTAAGAGCACCAAAGCGGATTTGAGAAAAAAGTTCCTCTCTCGCCGCCGCCTATCAGTTTTACCTAGTAAACGCGAACAGGAAGCAGCTACTGTGCGTCAGGCAGCCCAGCCGTTACTGGATTTTTTAAAACCTGGGGACGCAGTTGCCAGTTACCTATCATTTGACACCGAGGTTCCCACATTTTTACTTAATCAAGCGGTTTTAGATGCCGGTATGAAACTATTTGTTCCTTGCAATCTTGCGCAGCCCCGTTGGGGACGGCTAGATCCGGTACAACACACTCAGGCTCTCTATCGCCGACTAAACCCGCACCCGCCTCTAATTTCTCGGGAACTAAAATGCGCTAATCTAGCAGATTTGGGCGTGAAACTTATTTTCCTACCCGCCGTAGCTGTCGATAGAACTGGAACCCGGCTAGGACGCGGTGCCGGTTGGTATGACCAGGCTTTATCGCACTGCGATGTCGATTGTACCCAGCGTCCACACCTAGTTGCACTGGTACATGATTGGGAGGTTTTAACTGCGGGAACGCTTCCCACAGAACCGCATGACCAGCGAGTTGATCAGGTTTTAACTTCCTCAGGTCGCTTACAGCAATTAACCGTGTCCCCACAGGGCGATAACTAACATTTTTACTGCACAAATTATCGCGGATTATCTTATGCGATAACCACCTACCAGTATTTAGCCATGCGAGAGTTTATTTGGCGTTGGCGACGAACGATTAGTCTGGTTTGTGTAATTGCAGTGATAATAACTTTACTGCGCCTGATATTGCCGCAGATAGAGACTAAACCGGTCATAGTCTCCGCAGTAGATATTCCTGCCGGAACCACCATCAGCGCTAATCAGCTGCAGATTAAATCAGTTCCCATAGCCACACTTCCTCCCCAAGCATTCCAGAAAAAAGAGCAGGCTATCGGGCAAAGAACAGCGATTCCCCTAGCGAAAGGAACTACCCTATTTCCAGCGCTTTTTTCATCTTCATCTTTTAGCCGGAAAGCCTATAAAGGACAGGTGATATTGGCTTTACCGCTACGCGAAAGCGATCAAGGACTGGTCGGAGCGGGAGATAAAATCATGTTTTTCCTCTCCGGAACTAGCAGTCTAGACACTAAAACCGATAGCGCTAACCAACAGGAATCGGGGATTAACCGCAAAAATACGACAGCAGAAAGTCCGGAAAATGAATCACCAGAAAATACCAGCGGCATTGAGGTAATCAAGGCGCAAGCATTATCCGTGAGTGAAGCCACTATGTCTCTTACCGGTTCAGGAAAGGTCGCTACCATAGAAGTGGCAGTCAATCCTGCTGATGCTGCTCGGCTGGTGCAAGCCAGCAAAAACGAGCCACTACAATTGGCTCGTACAGGTTAATTTTCAATTAATGAGGAACAATGAGTGAAGAAAAAACCGGTTTCATTGCCGGATTCAAAGATTTTATCTCCCGTGGAAACGCTATCGACCTGGCAGTTGGGGTAGTTATCGGTGCCGCATTTGGAGCCGTAGTTAGCGCCATTGTTGATAAGTTCATTAACCCGCTAATCGCTGGATTAATAGGCAAACCCAACTTTGATAAAGTTCTCGAGTTTCATCTCGGCAGCGCTACCGTACAACCGGGAGCGATAATCACTGCTCTAGTTAATTTCCTCCTGGTTGCTTTGGCTATTTACTGCTGCATCATCGTCCCGATGAACAAGGTGATTAAGGCACGTGAAGCCAAGAAGAAAACTGAAGAAGAGGACGAAAAACCCGAGGTAGACCCCCAGGTCGAGCTACTAACCGAGATTCGCGACCTGCTAAAAACTGAAAAATCCACTTCCCAAAGCAGCTAACCTAGCTGCGCTTCACGCGGGAGGAAAACCTAGGCTCCGCGCCTGTTTTGTGTGACGTTTTCACCCTCCCGGTGCAGTTGCGCCCTCCCGAGAGGGGAATTGTGGTCAATATGGGGGCGGTTTGCCGATATTGGGAGGGTGATTTTGCCTCGGGAGGGCGAAAATGTTCCCCTGGTGACCGTGGTTGCCTGGATATATACCTGGAAGTTGTAGGTGCGGTGAGCATAAGATTTCGGAAAACGCCGCCACGTTTTCCGAATTTCTTGGGCGGGAGGACAAACTTTCCCCGCACGGACAGATTTCAGTCATACAAGGGGCGCGGCCGGTAAAAGATACGAGGGGGCTTGAGCGGCGAAGCCGATCACGGGGCCCCGGAGTGCTTTTACCGAGCCAGCCCCGAACCGAGATACAGACGACCGTAGTTGTCAGAAATGACAGCAATCACGGGGAGCAGTTTTATGTCGAGGGGAAGACACCCTAGCCACCAAGATTCCCTAAAATCGGATACCCGGTAATAAATCTAAAAATCTGCAATTCTTAGGGCACTAAATCCGTGAAAATGCCAAAGCATTTTCCGGATTTCGGGGCGCGAGGCAAAATCCGCCCCCGTGCGCAAACGAGAGCGGGAGGACAAACTTTCCCCCGCGCTCCCCGGTTATCGAACAGGTCGCGTCCGGTAAAAGATTTCCATAAGGCACGTTCGACGCGTGCAGGGGCGGATTTATGCCGAGGGGAAGGCTTCGGGCGTTAAATCCGTGAAAATGCCAAAGCATTTTCCGGATTTCGGGGCGCGAGGCAAACTCCGCCCGTGTGCTCGAACGAGAGCAGCAGGAAAAACTCCCAGCCAGACCCGCTGTGGTACTATTGGT
>NZ_RPZY01000020.1:0-53766 GCF_008661855.1 Varibaculum sp. | reverse complement strand
TCCCTAGGGTCGAAACCAAACCGCTAACTACCCCGACCAAGATTTCTCCCCCAAAACCCTCCTCCCACCCCTCTAATCCCCAAGGTAAAACTAATCCTCAAGGGGAAAGGGGAGCCTACCAAAGTCGTCCCCGGCGAGTAGTAGAAAAAACTCCAGATCCTCATAACGGAGGACGAAAGTTCAGGATTCAAAGCCTGCGCAACCGGATGTTGGTGCACTCGGTGCTAATCTCGGGATTCGCCTTGACGGTCGTGGGAATCATCATGCTGTTTACCGGGGTTCTCCAAGTTTTCCATGCAGAACGAGTCCAAACCGAAGCGATTACCACCGATTTTCGTAATTTCGTTAAAACTGAAATTGCTAAAAAGGGCGGCGGTCTTAGCTCCGCTAAAGAGGCTCTAGAAAAATTTGTACGCCTCGAAGACGCTCCCAATAAGGGCGCTCTCCTGGGATTTTCGGATGGAAAACTTAGCGTAAACAAAGCCTCTCAAGGTTCAACAATCCACCAAGATGCTCAACTTTTAACCAAGTTAGCCAGCTACTCGGATGAAAACACGGCACAAATGTTTATCGTGCGCACCGATACCAGCACCTATGTGAGTGGAATCGTACCTATAAGCGCTGCTGGAACTGACGATGCTATGTTGGCAATCATCTCAGACTATTCGACAGATATTACCCCAACCTACACCCAGCTAATGCTATTTGCCGGAATTTCTTTCCTAGTATTGGCGCTGGTAGGACTGGTAAATGTTCGCGCTTCCCAATCGCTTCTTGCCCCCATCTCCAGATTGCGGGAAATGATGGCCTCGATTACCGGCGAACAAGATTTATCTAAACGACTGCCAATCCAAGGAAACGATGACCTGGCAGATGTTTCCCGGCAAATGAACTTGATGATTTCCCGCCTCCAAACCAGTTTTGATGAACAGCGTGACCTGCTAAACGATGTGGGACATGAGCTACGCACCCCGATTACGGTGGTTCGCGGGCATCTAGAGCTGCTAAATCCTGAGGATCCTCAAGATACGGCTCGCACCCGCGAACTGGCGTTAGAAGAGCTTTCGCGGATGCATAGGCTAACTGAAGACCTAATTACGGTAGCCAAGAGTGACCGCCCCGATTTCATTCGCCCCTCACGGGTAGATATTGGGGACTTACTAATGGATGCTTTTGAAAATTCCACCCAATTAGGGAATTTCAACTGGCGTATCGACAATCTGACTTTGGTCTCTACCACCGCCGATCAGCAACGTTTGCAGCAAGCACTCCTCGCCCTCGCCCAAAATGCTTCCAAGTTTGCACCCCCGGGAACCCTGATTGCTTTAGGAGCGGCAATCGATACTCAACAACCTTTATTAGACCAGGAAGGAAAGGCTGTAGAGGTCGAAACGGTAACCGCCCCCGATTTACAAATGGTTCCCCAAGTTCCCCCAGTCGATGGTTCGCATCGCCTTAACCTGTGGGTACGCGATCAGGGAATCGGGATTCATCCCAAAGACCAGCAGCAAATATTTGCTCGTTTCATGAGAGTTGATCATTCCTACGCCGGTTCCGGACTGGGACTGTCAATCGTTAATGCGATTGCCCAGGCGCACGGTGGAATCTTGCAACTCAAATCTGCGCCCGCTGTGGGGTCAGTGTTTAACCTCAGTCTGCCCATATCAAATGATGATTGCAAAGATGAAATACAAGGAGAATAAATCATGACCAGTATTTTGGTGGTAGAGGACGAGCCCGGAATCTCCTCCTTCGTCGCGAAAGGGCTAACTTCCGCCGGTTACAACGTGACTGTAGTAGACAAGGGTGCTGAGGCAATCTCGGGCGCGTTGGGCGGTGATTATTCCCTAATCGTCCTCGATATTGGGCTGCCCGATATGGACGGGTTTGAAGTATTAGAGCAGATTCGCGGACAGGGAGCCACTTTACCGATTATTGTATTGACCGCCCGTTCTTCGGTAGAGGACACTGTTTCCGGTCTGGAACAGGGTGCCGATGACTATATGGCTAAACCTTTCCGTTTTGAAGAACTTTTGGCTCGGATTCGGCTACGGCTTCGCACCGCCACCTCTGATGACCCCTCTAATATGGTGCAAATCAATGTTGGGGGACTCCACCTGGATTTGCGTACCCGCTGCGCCACCATTGACGGGGAACCAGTGGAGCTATCAGCGCGCGAGTTCACTATGCTGCAAGCCTTCATGGAACACCCCGACCAGGTTCTTTCTCGTTCCCAGCTGCTAGATATGGTTTGGGGCTACGATTTCGATCCCGGTTCTAATGTGGTGGATGTATATGTGCGTTACCTGCGCCGCAAGATTGGTTCGGAACGGATTGTGACCGTACGCGGTATGGGATACCGCCTGGTCGTGATGTAATTTTTCCCTGCATTTTTGACGCCTAACACGGTTATCAAGCCTTATAATTAAGTGCTTGATAGCTACCTAAAACAATCATTTATTCTCCAGCTACTACTAGAAAGAAACAGATGACAACCGGTCGTTTTACTCTTCCCAGTGAAGAAAACTTTGCAGAAGAAACCGCACGTATCGGCGAACTTTGGGGCGCTGACGCCATCCGTAACGCCGATGGTACTCACCTTGACGAGGACGTGCTGAAGCTCGGGAAAAAAGTCTATTCGGCATATTTCCCTACCCGTGGACATAACGAGTTCATCAGTAAGCATATGGAGCAGACCCCGCAGATTTACCTACTGTCTCAGCGGGTACTAGCGGAAGCTGATTCAGTGTCTATTCCCTATATGCAACGTTTCTATAGCGAACAGTTGCAAGCTAACCAAGACGCAGATCCCAAGAAATACTGGGAAGTTATTGACCGTACCACTGGTGAGGTTGTTGATCCTGGCAACTGGGATGTTGATTTTACCTTGCAGGTAGTGAAGATTTCTGATGCCCAGCCGATGCACGAGTACACGGTTACTTTCCTGGCTTACATCATTTGGGATCCGGTGGAAATGTATAACCACCTGACTAATGATTGGGGGGACAAAGAACACGAGATTCCTTTCGATATTCGTAACCCCGAAACCCACCAGTTCGTAATGGACACTTTCCGCAAGTGGCTAAAGGATAATCCTCAAACCGATGTGGTACGTTTTACCACTTTCTTTTACCAGTTCACCCTGGTTTTTGATGAAAAGCATCGGGAAAAAATTGTGGACTGGTTTGGCTATGCGGCAACCGTATCCCCCGAGGCTTTGGCCGAGTTTGAAAAAGCCAAGGGATACCCGATTCGCCCTGAAGATTTCGTAAATGGTGGAACCTATAATTCGACTTTCTGTATCCCCAGCAAAGCGCAGCTAGATTGGATTGATTTCGTTTCTGACTTCGTGCATGAAAACGTGAAAACTATGGTCAAGGATACTCATGCTGCCGATAAAGAGGCCATGATGTTCTTGGGGGATCAGTGGCTAGGCACCGAGCCATATCGTGATGGTTTTGAAAAGCTTGGTTTAGACGCAGTGGTGGGTTCGATTGGAGATGGCACCACTACCCGCATGATTTCTGATATTCCCGGGGTTAAATACACCGAGGGACGTTTCCTCCCCTATTTCTTCCCCGATACTTTCTACGAGGGTAATGACCCCAGTATTGAAGCTTTGGATAACTGGCGGAAGGCACGGCGCGCGATTTTGCGTAGCCCGATTGCCCGCATGGGTTATGGCGGTTACTTGAGCTTGGCCGCCAAATTCCCGAAGTTTGTGGACACGGTAACCGATATTGCTAACGAGTTCCGCGATATTCACGAGCAAACCGACAGTGAACCTGCTCAAGGGATTTTGAACGTGGCGATTGTGAATGCCTGGGGCAAGATGCGTTCTTGGCAAGCATTTACGGTGGCACACGCCCTACCTAATAAATACAACCATTCCTATTACGGCATTTTGGAAGCACTGTCCGGGATGCGGGTTAATGTCCGATTCATCAGTTTCGAGGACGTGCTGAGCGACGGGATTGCCAGCGATATTGACGTACTGATTAACGCCGGCCCTTACAATACTGCGTTTACTGGCGGGGATGTTTGGAATGATGGTCGCTTGGTGTCCATTATTCGCTCCTGGGTACGCCAGGGGGGCGCTTTTGTGGGGGTTGGTCAGCCGGCTTCTAGTGACCGTCCCGGCCGCTTCTTCCAGTTAGCGGATGTGCTGGGCATTGACGAGGAACGCTACCACACTCTTTCGGTCGATAAGTATTTCCCCGAGGTCGTTTCTGAGCATTTCGTGACCGCTGATTTGGATAAGGGTGCGGCGATTGATTTCGGCGAACCGGTTCAAAATACTTTCCCCATCAGTGAAGACACCACTTTGATTTGCGCTGAGGACGGGCAGGTACAGTTGGCAGCCAACGAGTACGGTAAGGGTCGCGGGGTTTATATTTCCGGGCTTCCCTATTCGGCTGCTAATGCTCGTTTGTTGGAGCGGATTTTGTTCTTCGCTTCTCATAACGAAGAAAAATATGCTGCCTGGAGTTCTTCTAATCCTCATTGTGAGGTGGCAGAGTTCGTTAAGGCCGGCAAGTACTGCGTTATCAACAACACCGAGAATCCGCAATCTACGGTAGTTTATTTGCCTGGAGGTCGCGAGGAAAGCTTCGATCTTCCTGGCAGTGGCATTGCTTGGAGGAACATCTAAGTAGCCTGATTTAACGGGTTCGCCTAAGCATTTCGGGTGGGTGGCATTATTTATGCCACCCACCCGATTTTTATTTCTCGCACATTTTCTAATTTCATTTTCAGGGAGAAGAAAAATTGTGCAGCAATTTTTATCCAGCGTTTTCTTATATTATTTTCGTAAAGTTCTAATAGTTAATGTAGGTCTGCCAATGAGGGCAACCTGGTAACGAAAAGGCTACTGATAAATGAAACTAGAAAACCGGGTATTTGCGCATCGGGGGTTAAACACTCTAGCTCCCGAAAACACCATGTCAGCGTTCAAAAAAGTAGTTGAACATGGGCTTAACTGGATTGAAACCGATGTTGATATTTTAGGTGACGGCACTGCCATTATTTGCCATGACACTACTTTGGATCGCACCACCAACAAAACTGGTGGTTATTATGAATTAACTGCCAAAGATTTACCCAGCATTGATGCCGGTAGTTGGTTTAGTCCCGAATTTGCGGGGGAGCCTTTACCAACGCTCCATCAACTGGTGGATTTTATGAACGAAACCGGACTGAACGCCAATATCGAAATAAAATCGAATGAAGCCGGAGCCACCATGACCCGCCAGCTCATAAAAGCCGTAATCAGTGAGCTAAAACGTCTGGACGGACCAGAAGTTATTGTTTCCTGCTTCAACCATGTACTGCTATCCGAATTTCACGCCCTCGCCCCAGAGATTCCCCTGGGGTGTCTCTATGAGACTTGCGCCCTCTATGATGATTGGCGCTCAGTTCTAGAACTGGTGGGGGCTAGCTATATCCACCCCGAGGACACCGGTTTAACCCGCGAAAAAGTGCGGGCATTTAGAGATGCTGGTTTTGGGGTAAACGTGTGGACAGTGAACTCTCCTGCCCGGGCTAATGAACTATTCAATTGGGGCGTAACCGGGGTATTCACCGATACTGCCCACCTGATTCCTCCCCGTAATTAATTCAATCAATCGACTATTTACCCCCAAACTCGGTTATCTACCACGAGTTTCAAGCAACCAATAAATATATCAACCAAATCAATATGATTTTCCCTTAAATGAAAGGAAAAATATGTCTACTACCGAGACAAAAGCTTCGCGCTGGCCGCATTTTTTGAGTCGCGGAAAAATAGGTTCCTACCTGACAGTAGTTATGTCAGGTCAGATTCCCTATTCCTCCTTCGAGGCTTTTAAGGGCGCTTTACTGTTGCCCCTATGCGCAATGCTTGGCATTACCGAAGGTCAATTCGGAACCCTGATGGGTTGGATTGGGATTGCCATGTTCTTATACGTTCCGGGCGGCTGGATAAACAACCGTTTCCAAATCAAGCATATTTTGATTGCCTGGTGCGGATGGCGATTAGCCACCTACATGATTTTGTTCCTGGTACCCAACCTGTCTTTCAAAGTAATGATCGCTATTGCTATTTCCTGGGCAGTATGGGATGCCATCGGCTGGCCCGCCGTAGTGAACGGGGTTTCTTTCGTAACCTCTGACGAAAATAGCAAAGGACGCGGTCTGGCAATGGGACTTTTGGAAACCATTCGTCGCGGATCAGAAATGCTGATGAATCTACTGGTAGTAGGGCTAATTGCCTGGCGTCCAGATAATAAAGAAACCATCATGTGGATTTTTGCTATGGCGTACGCACTATTGCTAATCCCCATGATTATTGCCCTACTGAAGATGGTTCCTTCCAACGCTATTGCTCACGAGGAATCCCACTCGGATAACCTCGCCGCCCTAATAGGTCTCGGTAAAGTGCTAATACGTCCCCGGGTCTGGCTAGCTGGACTGGCCGCCATGTGTGTTTACTGGGCATACGTTCACCTGATTTATGCTTCCGCTCCCTATATGACTATCGTTTTCAAAGCCTCAGATGGGGTTTCGGGTGCCTTTGGTATCTTCAACACCGGTCTAGTCGGAGTATTCGCTGGCTTGGTTTCGGGAGTAGTAGCTGACTACATTTTCAAATCATCTACCGTCATGATGGGAGTTTCCCTGACAGTTACCGCTATCGGTGCTGGTCTAGTCTATGTTTTGCCGGTAAATGAATCTGCTATGTGGATTTCAATGATTCTGCTTATGGTGATGGCAATCGGGGTTTTCATGGGTAAAGCCGTTATTTTAGCCCCAGTCGCCGAGCTGCATTTACCAGCAGCTATTAACGGATCCGCAATGGCCGTTGGCTCTTTCCTGGCTTATGCCCCGGTGTTCTGGGCAAATCCCTGGGCAGGCAAGATTGTTGAACAAGCCAATAAAGCCAGTTCAATGGAAGCGGCAGCTCCCCTATTTGGAAAACTATTCCTGATAACCATTTTGGTGTCAGCTTTCGGAGCCGCCTGTGCTTTCACCCTTGCTTTCTTCAATAAAAAAGCTGATAACAAGGTAATAGAAGCGGCTAAGCTGGAAACTGAATAAAAAGATTCACTAATCGGTTATTGAATCTATATCTTAAATAAATAGTGTTTGGGGGTTTCGGATTAGTATCCGAAACCCCCAAACTTTTAGAAACCTACCTGGACTGGTTCTTCTACCAGTTCAACCCCAAATTTTTCCCACACCCCACGTTTAATCGTTGCTGCCAGCTGCGAAATATCGACGCTGGAAGCCGACCCGCGATTAGTCAGCGCCAGGACGTGTTTATTAGATAGTGACGCCCTCACCGGCTGGTCATTCCCATTCGTAGAATCCAGGGAAAAACCTTTAGAAAAACCAGCGTGCGAAATCAGCCAGGCCGCAGAAGTTTTCACCACTCCCTCAAGTTTCGGAGCCACTCCGGTAACGGAATTACGCAGCTGTAAATCATAAACCGGAAAACGGGGAGCCGCGGCGGGAAGCTTCAGTGCGTCCTCGTTAGAGATAATCGGATTGGTAAAGAAAGAACCGCAAGAACAAGTATCGGGGTCGGCAGGGTCAAGTACCATCCCTTTAGAGCGGCGCAGCTCTAAAACTGCCTCCCGTACCTGCCGCATATCTACGCGCTCCCCCAGCTTTACCCCCAACTTGTCAGCTAGCTGTTGGTATTCAATCGGGGCAGATAAAGAAGCATGAGCTAGTTGAAAATCAGCCGAAAGCACCACGTAACGCCCAGTATTAGCCCAAATCCGTCCTCCCCCTGCCTGTTCATCGTGAAGGGAGCGCTTAATAATCGAGGTACGGTAGCCGAGACGTAAATCCCCGACTGGCAAAATCCGGATTGCATCCCGGATACGATCAAAAACCCGCACCGTAGACAAGGTTTCGGCCACTTCATGACCATAGGCACCAATATTTTGCACCGGAGCTGCCCCCACCGTTCCCGGTATCCCCGAAAGCGCCTCTAAACCCATCTGGTCATTATCAATGCATCCACACACGAACTCATCCCAAGACTGCCCAGCCGGAGCACTAACCATTGCGCCCCCACAAGCAGTATCTTCGGTAACCTTAATCCCGCTGCGCCGATCTTGGATAACTACCAAATCATTTAACTCATCGGCACAAAGCAGATTAGAACCGCCCCCTAGCACCAGCAGAGGACGGCGCTCTTTATCGGCTGCGCGAATTGCCCCAACGAAATCATCTTCGGTATCCACCGGGATAAAATCGGCGGGCGCTCCCCCAACTTTGATCGTGGTCATATCCTTCAAAGCCGGGATTTTAGCGCTATCGCTACTGGCAGAGACTGCTTCATTCCATCGATACCAAGCCGGAACCGGCTGGGTGGGTTGATGGTCGGCGTGGGGAGGAATCCACTCGCAAGCGTCAGTGAAATCGGTTTTTACCATGGCTCTATTCTAGGACTTACTTGGAATCCTGAGACTTTGCCAGTTGCCACACTCTTTCCGCCAACGCTTTATCACAAATCAAGTCGGTCATTACCTTGGCATTTAGAGCACCCAATAAGGATTGAGCTTTAGCTTTACCAGCCACAACACACAAACGTCTGGGAATGTTACGTAATTGGTCGGGGGTGGGACCGGTGGCACGACGATTCAAAGAAATATCTTTCCAGGAACCGTCCGGTCTAAGCAGCACGGTACAAACATCCCCAACAACTTTATTTAGAGCCAGTTTGTTCAGTTCGCTGCGGCTAAGATAGCCAGCCGCATACACATGAGAGGGGATTTCAGCTAAAAGTGCTCCCACACTAAAAACTGCTAAAGTACATTTTTCTTGCCAATTTAGGACGCGCCGAACCGCGCCCTCGCGCCAGACCGCCTCCTTAGTTTCTGGATTATCAAAGAAAGTTGGCACCGGGAATTGGACGATATTAGCTTTAAATTTCCCGGCTATCTGCGCGAGCAGCCCTCCGGCGTGCGCAATACCGGAAGTCTCGGTGGAAGCGGCTCCATTTAGCTGAACTAATGTCACGTTTTCAACATCTTTAGGGGTGATATAAGCAGCCATTTCAGTGGTGGTATTCCCCCAGGCGATTCCGATTACTTCCCCATCATGAATCATCTGTCCCAGGATTTGCGCAGCGATTTTTGAAACATTTTCGAGGACGCGGTGGTGAGTAGTGTCAGCCGGCATCTCTACGATGTGCACTTTTATCCCGAATCGGTCTTGCAGCTGACGTTCTAGACGCGTGTGGGGCATATTTGAAGGTTGTACCGAGATAGTAACAATTCCTTGTTTGCGGGCGTACGACAGCAAACGCGACACCGTAGAGCGAGACACTCCCATGCGGCGGCGAATCGCCTCCATAGTTTGCCCCTGCACGTAGTAGGCGAGAGCAGCACTGCGAGCCAGTTCATCTTTACTGCTGGCACTATCTGTGAGTTGATTTTCAGCTAAATCACTATCTTTTGACAAAAATCTCACCTCCGCGCCTCAAGGACGCACGTTTGACCTACTCAATTGAACATTAATCCAAGGAAGAAAAAATAGGAAGTAAAGGACAAGTTATGACCTGGTTGCGTTCTCGCGCGGTATTATTTCTTGCCCACAAAACTGAATAGAATACCCAATCGAACTAGCGCAAAGGAGCGCGTATGTTAGCGACATTGAACGATCTTCTGGTACCGATGGCGACAGCCACCCCAGGTAGCGGCGAGATTTTCGCATCAGAATTTTTTGGCACCGCCATCCTAATCATGTTCGGTGTTGGCACCTGCTGCACCAATAACCTTTTGAAATCGAAAGGTAACGGCGGGGGCTGGTTAATGATTAACTTTGGGTGGGGTTTGGCAGTGTACATGGGTGTGTATGCTGCCTTTAAGACCGGTGGTCACCTCAACCCCGCAGTGACGATTATGAAAGCTGTTTGGCATGGCTTAGACAGCAACGTAACTCTGAACGGACCAAGTGTAGCCAAGGGCGGGATTCCGGTCACTGCAACCAACGTCCTTATTTATATTGTTGCCCAAATGCTCGGGGCAATGGTAGGCGCTTTGATTGCCTACCTGGCTTACAAGAAACAGTTCGATCAAAAGATGGAAGATCCTCGCTTTAAGCTGTGGTGTTTCGCTACCGCTCCCGAGGTTCGTTCACCACTATGGAATACCATCTCCGAGATTATCGGTACTTTCGGTCTACTGGCATTCGTAATGGTTTCTGGTGGTACCCCAACCGAGGTTGGCCCCTTGGCGGTGGCTCTCTGTATCGTAGTCATCGGTATTGGTTTGGGTGGCCCCACCGGGTACGCCATCAACCAGGTTCGTGACTTGGGACCGCGTATCATGTTCAGCTTACTCCCGATGAAGGGCGGAAAGTCTGATGCCGACTGGGGTTATTCCTGGGTACCGATTCTCGGTCCTACCATTGGCGCGATTATTACCCCACTGATTGTGGTCGCCGTAGGCATGGCCGTTTAGCAGCAGTTCGTTTAATCGTTTAATTAAGCACTATCTATTTTTAAGGATTTAATATGACCGAGAAAAAATATGTAATGGCAATTGACCAGGGGACGACCTCCTCACGTGCTATTCTTTTTGATCACAGCGGACAAATCGTGTCGGTAGGACAAAAAGAACACGAACAGATTTTCCCGAAGGCGGGTTGGGTTGAGCACAATCCCATTGAGATCTGGGATAATATTCGCTCCTGCGTGGCTGATGCACTACAAAAAGCCCAGGTAAACCGGCATGAAATTGCCGCAGTCGGGATTACTAACCAGCGGGAAACCGTAGTGGTTTGGGACAAGAACACTGGGGAACCGGTATATAACGCGATTGTTTGGCAGGATACCCGCACCTCGCAGATTATTCGGGAACTCGCCGGCGAGGAGGGAATGTCAAAGTACCGGGATATTTGCGGGCTTGACCTATCTACCTATTATTCAGGTCCGGAAATCAAGTGGATTTTGGATAATGTCGAGGGCGCACGCGAGAAGGCAGAAGCCGGCGACCTGCTGTTCGGTAACACCGACTGCTGGGTACTGTGGAATATGACTGGCGGCGTGAACGGCGGGGTGCACAAGACCGATGTCACCAACGCTTCCCGTACCATGCTGATGGATATTCGCACCCTCCAGTGGCGCGAAGATATCTGTAAAGACTTTGGGATTCCCATGTCGATGCTGCCGGAGATTTGCTCCTCTTCTGAGGTCTACGGTTATGGACGTAAGAACGGCTTGCTGATTGACACCCCAATTTCGGGTATTTTGGGTGACCAGCAGGCTGCTACTTTCGGTCAGGCCTGTTTTGAGAAAGGCATGGCAAAGAACACCTACGGTACCGGTTGCTTCGTGTTGATGAATACTGGTGAAGAACCGGTATTTTCTGAAAATGGTTTGCTAACTACCGTGGCTTACAAGATTGGTGATAACAAGCCAGTTTACGCTCTAGAGGGTTCGATTGCGGTTGCTGGCTCGCTGGTACAGTGGCTACGCGACAACCTGGGAATGATCAAGAGCTCGGATGAGATTGAGAAGCTGGCCAGCACAGTTGATGATAACGGTGGCGTCTACTTTGTGCCCGCATTCTCTGGTTTGTTCGCCCCCTATTGGAAGGATGATGCCCGGGGTGCGATTGTGGGTCTAACTCGTTACAACAACAAGGGACACATTGCGCGCGCGGTACAGGAAGCAACTCCTTATCAGACCCGTGAAGTATTTGACGCGATGGTGGCAGACTCGGGCGTGGAGCTCAAGGAGTTGCGGGTAGATGGTGGCATGACCAAGGACGAAATGGTTATGCAGTTCCAGGCCGACCAGCTGGGTGTGCCTCTGGTTCGTCCGCAGGTACTAGAAACTACTGCCTTGGGCGCAGCTTATGCTGCCGGTATCGCCGTAGGATTCTGGGACGGTGAACAGGACGTGATTGATAACTGGGCAGAGGGCAAACGCTGGGAGCCGGGTAAAGATCGCGAAGAGTACGACCGTAACTACCGCTTGTGGAAGAAAGCGGTTACCCGCACCTTCGAGTGGGTAGATACCGACGTAGAGAACGCCTAGTCGTCAAGGCGTTTTGGTCACGTACGAAAATACTTATTGCGTGGCATATCGGGGTAATACCTGCAATAACTAAATTGTGAAACCTCCAATGCGGGTTCGGGAAACAAAAGGTTTTCCGAACCCGCATTTTCAATGTTCTGGGGCTAATGCCCATGTTTTGTTACCAGGCTTTGAAAGTAGCTATGGGTAGCAAACGATGAAGGTTTTTAGGAATATCAGCGATAGGGTTTCTCGTCTTTAACGCACTTTGGCACGAATCATTGCCCCAGTTGGTAGGGGCAATGGGCAAGGGAAGGAAAACTCGTGTGCGGGATGATTGATTTCTGGTACTTCATGCCCAAATTCATCCCGTAAATCATGGTCAGGGATTTGGTACTCAATTGGCGCCGCACCAGGAATTAAAAACTCGATAGGCATTAAGGGGGTTATCTTATTCTTCGCTAATATATAGACCCGTCCTTCATCTGCCCGGTGTTCGCGAACGCTACCTAACCAACGCCAAGCGTTTATATATCCCCCTTTGGTAATGGATTCACTGGCCGGGTTTTCGGGATAATAAAAACCGGTTGAGTATTCACGATGGGTAACTTTATAGGGCTCTTGTCCAATCCAATCAGGCAGAACTACCTTATCGGTTGGTTCTTCACCGGGGATAAACGGTTTAAGCTCTTGCCCTTGCGCATTTTCAAAACCGCGTTGAAGCATATATTCATTAACCGCGCATTTATAGGCGTTCGCCATAGCGGCCACATAGTAGGCACTTTTAGCGCGTCCTTCTATCTTTAAGCTGGTAACCCCGGCATCAATCACGTCTGCTACGTGTTCAACCATATTCATATCTTGGGAGTTGAACAGAAAAGTACCCTGATCGGTTACTTCAACCGGAATAACGTTCCCGGATTTTTTCTCTTCCACCACGTGATATTTATAGCGACACGCTTGCACGCAGTCCCCGTGGTTAGCGTCCCGCCCGGTGGTGTGTTGAGAAATCAGACAACGCCCCGAAAACGCCATACACATTGAGCCGTGCACAAATGCTTCAATCTCAAGTTCGGAAGAAACATGAGCGCGCAGCATCCGGATTGCCGGTAAATCAAGTTCTCGTGCCAGGACTACCCGGCTAGCTCCCAGGGCGGCTAAAGCTTCAGCGGCCTGATAGTTGGTTACTCCCGCCTGAGTGGAGATATGAATATCCGTATCGGGAGCAACCCGGCGCGCTGCCATTAAAACCCCGATATCGGTAACTATGAGGGCGTCTACCCCAATCTCACCTAGTTGTCCCATATATTCGTTCATGGCCACAACTTCGTCGCTGTCCGGCAAGATATTGCAGGTTACATAAACCCGCGCCCCTCGCTGGTGAGCATAGCTGATCGCGTCCTCGAAATCTTCGAGACTGAAATTGCGGGGAGCCGCCCGCATCCCGAAAGCTTTCCCACCGCAATAAACCGCGTCTGCCCCAAAATCGATAGCAGTCTTTAGGGTGTCGAGATTACCGGCTGGTGCCAGCACCTCGGGGTTTGAGCGACGTAGGATTTGCGGAAAATCTGCGTGATTATCAATATTCACCAGATAAGGATACGAGAGATGGGGCAGCAATATCCAGATTTGAACTTAGGCACACCTAACCCTAAGATATTTATTCGGTAGACCGAAACCTTAACAGAAACGAGGATAAATGAAACTAAAATCAGTTTTCGCAAGTATTTGCGTACTAGCGTTAGCAACCTCCCTAGGAGCGTGCAGTAAAGCCAGTACCGCTGCCGATACCAATAAAACTGGTCAGAAACTCAAAATTGTGGCAACCACCGGATATCTAGCTGATGCGATAAAAAACATTGCCCCGGAAAGTGAAATCACCACCCTGGTAGCTCCCGGCGGAGACCCCCACACTCAGGAACTAACCACCAAAGATACTGAAAAAATCCAACAAGCTGACCTGGTTGTTTGGACCAGTCACGATATGGAACACAAGATGATGAAACAGTTTGACGGACTAGGAGATAAGTCCTTACCCGCAGCTGAATCCATACCGAAAAAAATGCTGCTCGACTGGGAAGAGGACGGGAAAATTGAAGGTCATGACCCGCACGTATGGAACGACCCTATTGCCTGGCAGTACGCGGTTAGTGCCACAGCTGAAAAAATTGCCAAAATAGATAAAGCAAACGCGGAAAAATACCTTAAGAACGGCAAAGAGTACAACGCAAAAATCCAGGCTTTGCACGAGAAAGCAAAAGTACAATTCGAGAAGATAAGCGCTGATCGCCGCACCCTAGTAACTGGTCACGACGCATTTAACTACCTCGGTCGAACCTATGGACTAGAAATAATGGCTACCGATATGGTTTCTTCTGAATCAGAAATCTCTGCCGTACAGCTCGAAGAGCTAGCGAGTAACATCGCTAAAAAGAAAGTTCCAGTAATCTTCTACGACAATCTAAAAAGCCCTGAAGTGGTAAAACATTTGAAAGAAATTGTGAAATCTAAAGGATGGGATGTAAAGCTCTCCGATACTGAACTTTACGCTGACACCCTGGGCGAGAAATCTCCAACCGATACTTATCTAGGAGCATTCGAGCACAACGTTTCTGCGATTATAAAAGCACTATCGTAGCCAAAGCCCAGATATTACCGGCGGGCGCTAGGAGTTACTGTCTCCTCTCCTAGCGCCCGCCTTACGGCTCCTATATGCCAATACCGCCAGATTCACCGGCTTACCGCCCGGAATCTAGCACCTAATTTGTTCTAAAACCTGACCTGATTCCACAGGAGTCTCAAATCAAATGCTTCCTTGCGTAGTAAATAACATCAGTGCCGCCTATCGTGACCGTCTTGCCGTTAATCAGGTAAGTTTTAGCGTTTCACCTGGTGAAATCATGGCCATTCTGGGGGCAAACGGAGCTGGGAAATCCACTCTTATTAAGGCAATGCTAGAGCTAATTCCCCGCAGAAGTGGGCAGGTGCATTACTTTGGAAAAGAGCTCAGCAAAAGTCGTAAAAAAATCGCATATATGCCCCAATCAGCCTCTATTGATTGGGATTTTCCGGCTCGAGTTAAAGACGTAGTGTTAATGGGAACCTACGCGAAGCTAGGATGGTTACGTCGTCCTAGAGCAAGCGAGCATCAGGCAGCGCTTAGTGCAATGCAACAACTAGATATCGCTGACTTAGCTAATCGTCAGATTTCAGAGCTGTCCGGGGGACAAAAACAACGCACTTTCGTAGCGCGCGCTATCGCCGCAAACGCACAGTTGCTGGTACTGGACGAACCGTTTGCAGGCGTTGATATGAAGACAGAAAAAACGATTTTAAGGGTATTACAGTCTCTGGCTGAATCTGGAAAAACCATCATTTTGGTACATCACGATTTAGCAACAGTTCGCAGTTTTTGTTCCAGCGTATTACTGCTACGAGAGGGAGAACTCGTAGCTACCGGATCGTTGGATCAGGCTTTTACCTCTGAAAACATTGCTTATGCTTATGGGATTGAGGGAGTAACCTCATGAGTCTTTCCGCTAACGTTCTAACTTTCAAACTGTCTTTTTCTCTCATTTCGTTCAGTGATTTTTGGGGAACCTACAGTTTTCGCGTAATGACATTCGGAGCTGTATTGGTGGGATTTTTTGCGGGAGCATTAGGGTCTCTTCTCTATGTACGCCGACGATCGCTAATTTCAGACGTTATTGGTCATAGCTCTATCGCCGGTATTGTGGGCGCATTCGTGATTGCTTCCCTGCTAGGAGCTGATGGAAACTCAATTCTTATTTTGACGATTGGGGCGACAGTTTCTGGTCTATTAGCGGTAACTACCACCAACCTGATTAGCGATAATTCAAAAGTTGGAGTGGAAGCGGCTATGGCTATCTCCTTAGCTATTTATTATGGCGGAGGCATGGTAGCGCTCCGTTTACTTTCGTTTTCATCTTTCTCTGGTCGTTCAGGCATTGCGCAGTATTTGTTTGGAAATGCTGCCACTATGCGCCTGGTGGATGTATTTACTGTCGCTATCTTGGGTTTACTCGCCGTAGCGATAGTGATGCTGTTTTGGAAAGAAATCGCGCTTTTTAGTTTCGATGCGCCCGGGGCGGTGACTGCCGGTTTCTCCGGAAAAGTGTTGAACAACATTATCACCGTTTGCACCACCGTAGGAATCGTAATCGGGGTGAAATCAGTAGGAGTGGTGCTGATGGTAGCTTTTGCAATTATCCCAGCCGCTAGTGCCCGCCAATGGACAGATGATTTGCGGGTTCTTTTTGCTGTTTCTGGCTTTATCGGCGCTTTAGGGGGCGCGCTTGGTTCTTATCTTGCAGTTTCAATTGGCAAAGTTCCTACTGGTCCAGTGATTGTCGTGATTTTGTCGATTGTTCTCTTGATTTCTTTACTGTTTTCCCCGCGCCGTTCGGTTTTACCGTTCCCCCGCAGATTCCTTAAATCTACTAACGGAAGGATTACGCAATGAACTTTGTATTTGCAGCGTTACTGTTGGCAATTACCACTTCCCTAACCTGCGCACTTCCGGGTACTTTTTTGGTGCTGCGCCGCCAAGCTATGTTAGTGGACGCTATGAGCCATGCAGTTCTTCCCGGGATTGTGCTGGGGGCATTTTTATCGGGGTCTACCTACTCTCCAATCATGGTGTTATTGGCTGCCATTTTCGGGCTAATCGTGGTTTTGGGAGCGAACTTTTTGCAATCCACAGGTCGGCTTGCCGAGGACGCAAGTCAGGGGGTAGTTTTCCCGTTACTGTTTTCCGGGGGCGTAATTATGTTATCTACCGCCCTAGCAGAGGTTCATATCTGTGAGGATACGGTACTGACCGGTGACTTGAACCTGTTAGCGCTCGATACCGAGCGCCTGGTTGTCGGAAATCTTGATTTTGGTCCCCATGCCATGTGGATGTTACTAATTGTTCTTTTATTAAACGCTTTGTTTCTCGGGTTTACCTATAAAGTTATGCAATTGGGAACCTTTGATCGAGAATCTGCAAAGGTTATTGGTTTCCCAATTCGCCTGGTAGAGACACTTTTTATGGTTTTAGTGGCTTTGACTATCGTAGTTGCTTTTTCGACCGCTGGCGCTATCTTGGTAATCGCATTGCTGGTAACCCCGGCAGCAACTGCCATTTTATTGTCGAACTCCCTGTCACGGGTGATTGCATTGACAGTTTTAATATCCGTGGTTACCGCTACGATTGGTTTCTTTGTCGCGTGGCATTTCAACCTGGCAACTTCTGCAATGATGGCGTTTACCGATGGGGCGCTATTTTGCTTGGTTTTGTTAGCTATCAATGTAAAAAGAAAGTGGGAGGCTCGATTTTCGAGCCTCCCACCCTGTCTAGATGAACATCTGGCAGATGCTAAAAGGGACTAATCTGTTTATCCCTTTACCGCACCCGCTGCCAGACCGGACTGCCAGTACTTTTGCAGTATCAGGAACAGTGCAATCAGCGGAATGATACCGAATAGCGATGCCATCATCATTTGTCCATAGGGCGGCGAGAAGTAGGAGGCCATACCGTATAGACCCAAGGTGATTGGTTTTAGCTCTTCGGAGGAAATCATTAGCTGCGGAAGCACGAAGTTATTCCATGTTGCTACGAAGATAAACAGGAAGATTGTCACCATAGCGGGTGCTAACAGGCGCAATACCATTCCAAAGAAGATACGAAATTCTCCTGCCCCATCAATCCGGGCTGCTTCTAGCAGCTCGGTTGGTACCGAGGTTTGAGCATATACCCGCCCTAGGAATACCCCGAAAGGTGATACACAGCAGGGAACAATAATCGATGCCATCGTGTTATTCAGTCCCATATGCAAGAACATCACATACATGGGAACGGTCAGAATCGAAACCGGCATCAGCAGACCTGCCATGATGATTCCGGCAGTCCCGTTCTTAAAGGGGAACTTGAACTTTGCCAGCGCGTAGCCCGCCATGACACTTACCAGGGTGCCGATAGTAGCAGCAACGGCTGAGTAGAACAGGGAGTTAGCAATCCAGCGCCAAACCATATTCTTGGTCCAGCCGAGCAACCCGAAGTAGTTAGCCTTGGTGCTTTCCCAAACGGATCCAGAATCGTCATGCGGAGCGAACCAGAAACCGAAGGAACCGGAAATCTCGGCGTTAGTCTTGGTGGAGGCGATGATTACCCAGTAAATCGGGAAAATGAAATAGAACAAGACAATTATCATCACCAAAATGGTCAAGATTTTTGCCCACATTGCCGGTTTCAAAGAACGAGATTGTAAGCCCTTGATAGAGGGGCGATACTCGACTCCACCGGGAGTTACAGCGGTTTTCTTAGTCATTACTACCACCTAGTTTCCGATCGGCTAAGAAATAAGCAACTGCCAAAATACCGGCTATTAGCGCCATAACGATTGCGATTGCAGACGCCGGCCCGTCCCCTGAAGGCGACATATAGCCTTTTGCGGTATTTAATGCCATCATCATCGGTGTATAGGCAGAGCCCATCCACTTTTGACTGGTTTCCATCACCGCTGGTTCGTTGTACAGCTGAATCGTTCCCACAATGGATAGCAAGATTGCCAGCAGCGCCGCCCCCCGCACCATCGGGATTTTAATCTTGGTAACAATCTGGAATCCGCTAGCACCATCAAGGCGAGCTGCCTCATATAAATCATGAGGAATAGCTTGCAAAGCCGCCAGGAAAATCAGCATATTGTAGCCGGTGAACGTCCAGGTCGTCATGTTTGCCATGGACAGCAAAATCATTTTCTTGCCAAAGAAGTTAATGGTTAGTTCCCCACCGAAAGCCTCAACCAGGGAGTTAAGCGGAGAAACCTCGGGGGTGTAGATACATAGCCAAATAATAGCGGCAACTACCCCTGGTACTGCGTAGGGCAAGAACCAACCTAGACGGAAAATAGTTACGTGGCGAACGATTAGGGAATCAATAAGCAATGCCAAGGCCAGAGCAGAAATAATCATCACTGGTACTTGCACGATGGTGTACAGGATTACCCTGCCGATTCCCGTCCAGAAAGCTCCGGAAAAAATAACATATTGATAATTCTCGAAGCCGACGAATACGTTATGAGATTCACCCCCGCCGAATGCGCCGCCACCTTGCGTTTTAACTTGGAAAAAACTTGAATAAACCGATATGCAAATCGGCAAAATGAAAATCAGCAGGAAAAGAATCGTAAACGGAGCCATAAATGCCCAGCCCGTAAGCGCTTCCTTTCTTGCTCGAGGCGTCTTTCGCTCCTTTGCGACCCCAGCCCCAGGTGGGAGCGCATCAGCATCACCTGCTGGTTTACGCTTTTCTACTTTAGTAGCACTCATGGTTAAATCCCCACGTATCTGTATTAAAGATTATTGGTATGCACCACAGAATGGATGTGTCTATTTTATTTCATTCAATAGCTTGGAATATACGGTTACGGCTCGAAATTCGTAAAAATAAACCGAAAATATAGCAATCAAAGGTATATCAGATATAGAAATGGAGGCACCTACCAACTTTGCGGGATGGTAGGTGCCTCCCAGATGCTTTCGGATACATCCTGTATCGAAAACATCAACTAAGACTCAAGCTCAGTTACTTAACTTGAAGATTCAGTTTCTTCAAAGCGTCCTTGAGCTGATCGCCCGAGTTCTTGAACACGTCTGCAACCTTCATGGTGCCGTCTCCGGCAGCAGCGCCGCCTTCACCACTGAGGTAGCCCTGAGGTACCGACCAGGAGGGCGGGAAGGTGAACGGTTTCATGTTGGTGTTAGCAGTGGTGAACTCTTTGATTACGTCCTGACCGCCGTAGAACTTGGCATATTCAGGAGCTTTAGGAGTTGCTTTTGCAGCTACAACCAGACCCTGGCTAGCTAGATCATCAACCTGCTCGTTGAACCAAGCGTTGAACTTCATAGCCTGTTCAGGGTGCTTACAGGTCTTGGAAACTACTACGCCAGAACCACCGTCGGGACCGGAAGCACCACCAGGTAGCTGAGCGATAGCCCATTTACCGGCCTGATCAGGAGCGTCGCCAGCGATAAGCGGAGCTTCCCAAGCAGCACCGATGGTGCCAATCAGTTCGCCCTTCTGAACGGCAGGAGCCCACTCGTCAGCCCAGCGACCAACTACCTTTGCAGACTTTTCGTCAAGTAGTTTCTGCCAGAAAGCAGCAACGGAAGCGGAGCCCTTGTCAGTGGTATCAACTTTCCAGGCATCGCCTTCTACTCCGAACCACTGACCACCGGCGGCGGCAGTCATAGCGGAGAAGATTTGTGCGCCCTCGTCACCTTCGTAAGCCACAATGTACTTGCCTTTTGCAGCAGCAGCCTTTGCGGTGGTGGTGAACTCTTCCCAAGTGGTTGGTACCTTCAGACCCAGCTTCTCAAATTCTGCTTTGTTGTAGAAGTAAACCAGCGGACCGGTATCCTGCGGAAGACCCAGGTACTTGCCATCAACTGACATTGATTCAAACGGACCGGGCAGGTACTTGTCTTTGTACTGGGTAGCATACTTGCTAACGTCCTGTACCAGACCCTTTACGTATAGTTCAGCCAAGTCAGCGTAACCAGCCTGGTACAGACAAGGCGCATTCTTTGCGTCGGTGTCAGTCTGTACTTTCTTGATTAGCTCTTGAGCTTTACCATCAAATTTCTTCGGGGTTACCTTGATATTTGGGTTCTCTTTATTCCATTTATCAACAATCGTCTGAACTTTTACCGCGTTATCGGCATTGTCAAGACGGTGTAGGTATTCAATTTCTACCTTTTCATTGCTGTTGCTGTCGGTAGAACCAGCTTTGTTATCAGCACCGCCACAGGCAGCTAGCCCCAATGATGCCATTGCGACTACGCCAGCTAGAGCAATGCTTCGTTTTAGCTTACGAGACAAATCAAACCTCCTCGTCGAGCTGACCCGCTACAACGCGAGTCATTGAAAACTCATTAAGGATTATAGCAAAACTGGATTATCCCTGAAATTATTCCGAGTTTGATATGAAAATGAAATATTTTCGTATCCAAAATGTTATAAAATAAGTTGCTAAACCTCGAAGCAATTTCCGGAAGCTCTGAACTGCTTAGAGATTAACGCTCACGTCCTGCAACGCGTCCTTAATCGCGCCAATATCTTTACGGGAGGACATATCCAGCACCCCGCAAGCCACTGGAACGACCTCAATGTTCGAGCCGTTTTGAATCAGGTAACGTACCGCATCCGTCAGTTCGTATTCTCCCCGCACTGAGGGCTTAATATTTTCGCAAGCGGTAATAATGTTTTGATCAAATAGCCAACAATTCATATTGACTGGGGCGTCAGGATGCGCCGCCATTTCCACGTCAGAGGGCTTTTCAATAATGTTCTTCAACACCCCGTCGCTAACATCCATAATCGCATAGGCTTTCACCCGTTCTGCCTCGATATTAGAGTTCGCGATTAGCTCTGCCCGCGAAAACCCGGCTACCGCAAGTCCTGGGGCTTGCACCAATTGTTTTAATACCGGCACAGGGTAGTAGTTATCGGAGTTTAGAACCAAGGAGCGATCTTTACCGATAAAATCTGCGGCAGCCGCGACCGCATTTGCCGTTCCCAACGGCTCTTCTTGAATCGCATAGGTGATGGTTACCCGATTCTTTTCTACGTTGTCATAGTAGTCACGGAACGCATCATGTTCTGGACCGATTACCAGGCAGACCTCTTTAATCCCGGCATCAGCAAATGCGCTGATTACATAGTCCAAGAAAGGTCGCCCAACGTTAATTAATCCCTTGGTACCTGCCGAAGCTGCGGCGGCTTGTTCGCCAGATAGATTAGTAGTTTCGTCATTTGCGCGCATCCGGGTACCTAGCCCCCGAGCCAAAACAACTGCTTTAGTAACCGCCATAAAAATCACCTTTGAAGTCAAATATCGGAATAAATGAGACTGCTCAATAATAGCAAGCTAAGAGCGCCGGAATCACGAGAGAAGGTAGGTAAATACGATATCTATGCGCACAAAAAACTCGATTGACAATAACTATTTCTCGCAAATGCTGCGGTCTGTTTAACCAACCGCATTGTTAAGGCGCAGCAGCTAGCGTAAAGTTGAAGTGTTTGAACTTTAACAACGGCGTTGGGAGCAACCGAGATGACCACGATAAAAGGGCGAGTTTTTGATGGTTTCGGAAACCAGGTTGGAAGCGGGCTAGTTTTAGATGGCAACCAGTTAGCTGAGGTTATCCCGGGAACTCCTGATGAAAATTGGCCACTCATTGTTCCCGGTTTTGTCGATGTTCACTGCCATGGAGGTGGCGGATTTTCTTTCCCCGACACCACTAACCCCGAGGAAATAGCTACCGCGATTAATACTCACCGCAGCGGGGGCACGACCGCCCTCTTTGCTTCCCTGGTTTCTCTAGCTGACCCCCTGCCCTATATCAAAGCTCTGGTTCCTTTCTGCGAAAAGGGCGAGCTTGCGGGTTTGCATTTAGAAGGTCCTTTTATCTCGAAAGCAAAATGCGGGGCGCAAAACCCAGAAGTTATCCGCCCAGCTGATTTAGCGGAGCTTGAATCTTGGCTTCAGGCTGGTCAAGGCTGGTTTAAGACCATGACTATCGCACCGGAAACCGATAATGCCCTCGAGGCTGCGAAACTGTTACTTAAATATGGAGCGGTTCCCTCCTGGGGGCACACTTCCTGTAACGAGGATCAAGCCCGCCTAGCTTTGGATTACACGGTTAAAACCGCCGGCGAACTCAACTGGCAGGGATACGCGCAAACTGTTACTCACCTGTTTAACGCCATGTCCCCGATTAACCACCGTTCTCCCGGTCCGATTATCGAGTTCTTGCGATCGGCAAAAGACCGAACAGCAGGTGTTGAGGTTATCGCTGATGGACATCATTTGAAACCAGAACTGGTGGAAGATATGTTCGCTACTTTCCCCGACGCTTCCCTATTCTTTGTAACCGATGCGCTAGCGGCCGCCTGTATGCCTCCCGGTAAATACACTCTGGGGGGATTAAAGGTTGAAGTAAAGAACGGAGCCTGCTATTTGGATGGAACCGATACCCTCTCGGGTGGGGCTTCCTGCCTGCTCAATCAGTTCGCCCTCTTTGCTCGGCGCGGACAAATCCCGCTAGCGAAACTAATTCGTGCCTGCGTGGACACCCCGGTACAGGCAGCCTCTATTCCCGAGGACGCTCCCGGGGTAACTACCCGCTTTACTGCTGGCTGCAAACCTAGCTTTATGCTCTTAGATTCTGACTATCAGATACAACGGCTATTTAGGCAGGGTGAAGAAATCGAGCCAGCCAAAATAGAGAGTTAAGAGCGCTTGGCTAAGCTGATTTAAGGGTATTTCCCCTGTTCAAAACAGGTGTCACCGGTTTGCGTACCTAACGCAAACCGGTGGCGGTCAGGTAGGCGAGGACGGCTCTCACCCGGCGGTTGGGTTCATCTGGGGTTAGCCCCAACTTCATGAACACATTCGCAATATGTTTAGCCACCGACGCCCCGGATAGAAACAGTTTCGCCGCGATTTCCTCATTCGCTAAACCTTGCGCCATCAGCTCTAAAACTTCGCTTTCGCGAGGAGAAAGACTGGAAAGAGCAGAACTGCGTTCCCGCACCAACTTAACTGCTACTTCCGTATCCACCACTACCCCGCCACTAGCCACAGTTTTGAGCGCATTCAAAAAATCTGCTACCCGCGAGACCCGCTCTTTTAACAGGTAACCGGTACCACCCGCATGATTTCCCGGCAGTGAAAACTGTTCGGAACTAAAAAGCTGAGCCGCATACGCGGGAGCCACATACTGACTAAGAACCATGATTCCCAGGTCAGGATATTTTTCCCGAATCTTTACGGCAGCGCGCAAGCCATCGTCACTCATACCGGGAGGCATTCGCACATCGGTTATCAAAATATCGGGAACCTGCTCGCCCCGGTATATCTGATCGACCGCTTTTAACAGGGAGGGCGCGTCCTCGGCTTGAGCGATTACTTGATTCCCTAGTCGCTCCAGTAGCCCCGCTAAGCCTTCCCGAATCAAAGTCGCGTCATCAGCCAAGATGATTTTCAAACCCGTCCTCCTCAACGCTAGGAATTAGAATCGGAATCTCGGCGCGCACCGTAGTTGGTCCGCCCAGAGGCGACAGTATCCGCAGATTTCCCCCGAAAGCCTCTAGGCGTGCCTGCAAACCTGCCAAGCCGTGTCCCGGAATGATTTTCGCACCCCCACCCCCATTATCCACTATGGAAATAACCAGGGAAGAACCCGCAACTATCAGCAAAGATGCTTTAGGATTTGCAACGTGTTTGGCGATATTAGTTAGGGATTCGCACACCAAATAATAGGCGGTAGCAGCCGCTCCTGCGGGCAGAGACGGTAACTCTTCCGGGACGTGCATCTGAACTTGTACCGGAGAATCTGCGCACACGTCTCGCACCGCCTCCGCGAGTCCCTTGTCAGACAATACTTTCGGATGCACCCCCGCAACTGTGCGTCTGAGCGCCACTAAGGATCTATCGTTAGCGTCATGCGCCTGCCGCAGCAAAGAAAGTACCTCCTGTATTTTTGCGCTGAACTGTGGCACGGAGACTGATTCCTGATTTACGGAACCGTCTAAAGAACCGGCAGATTCCGTAGGAGGCGCCTCCTTGCCCAATACCGCTCCCCCGGATGCTTTTCCCAGCCGGTTTTGACTAGCATCGGTGTCCTCTAAAGCCGCAGCCTTCGCCAACTCTTGTTCCAGTAAACTAAGAGAAAGCTCCGCCTCTCCAACTTTCATAGAAGCTGCCACCAAGTATTGTTGCGCCCCATCATGCAGGTCGCGTTCAATCCGGCGGCGTTCAATCTCGAAAGCATCTACGATTTCCCGGCGAGACCGATGCAACTGTCTGATTTCTTGCTCGTCCATCGGATTACCTTGCGCAATCGAATAGATGATTCGCGGATAAAGAGCAGCCCCTAGGCTAAATACCAGCCACAACGCGATGGTCGCGATTAAATCCGGGGAACCGTCCCCCAGCGATAGCGGCGCTAGCAGTCGCAGAAAATAGAACTGAAAGAACTGGGTTACCAGGTAGCCTAAAACTACTAGCGCCCAGAAACTAATAGCATTAACAAACAGGCAAAACAGCAATATCGGAATGTCTCGACTGGTTTTAGCTGGTGGGGTAAGTTTTCCCTCTCCGGTCAATAAAGAATCATTCCCCGGGATCGCCCAAAGGTGCCAAATGTTCGCGTCCGGTTTACCGAGCATTGCTCCGGCGCGATAACGCACTGTGCAGGTGTAGTTGGCGAGGGTGGCACGAGCTTTTTTAGGATGAATCAGCATCAACGCTAAATGCACTAGCAGCGCTAAGAGTTCTACTACAAAATAGGCTGGCCCTAGCAGCAGTGCCATGCGGGGAGCCACCCGTTTTTTGTCGTTTATTCCCTGGAAAAAGGGATCTATTCGCTGCATATTTCTATCCTATTGGCAAGCGCTAGTATTCCGGCAGAGCGCGCTCACTATTATTTAGGTAGAGCTAGCACTACCTAAAAACTAGCTCTAAGGGGCTAACCGGAATGAATACCGCCCGCAACAATAGAAAATATGGATATAGCTATCCGCGCATTGACTAAGGTTTATGGTTCACGCACCGTTTTAGCGGGGATTGATTTACAGATTCCCACTGCCAGACAGGTAGCATTTACCGGAACATCCGGGGTAGGAAAAACTACGCTACTTTACCTCCTCAGCGGGATTATTGCGCCCTCTAGCGGCGAGATTTATTTAGGCAGTAGCCGACTTAAAGATTACTCCCGGCGAGATTTACAGGCACTACGCCGGCAAAAATTTGGATTTATTTTCCAATCAGAACAGCTAGTAGACCAGTTGAGTGTACGGGAAAATGTGGCTTTACCACTGCTGTTAAAACGGATAGGACGCGCCGAGGCGATGTCTCGTGCCCAACGGGAACTAGAAAAACTGGGTTTAGAAACCATTGCCAGTCAAATAAGCGGGAATCTATCGGCAGCGTTACGACAAAAAGTAGCTCTGGCTCGCGCCCTAGTTGGCAGACCAGAAGTTATTATCGCCGACCAGCCGACTGACCGTTTAGATGAGGTAACGGCGCAAGAAACTATGCAGGTGCTATCTACTGCCGCTCATCAAATGGGAGCTACCCTGCTGGTAACTAGCCTTAATTCCCAGGACACCAGCTGGTGCGAACGCACGATTACTTTACGGGACGGACTGATAGTTTCCGATAGAGCCAAAACGTCTGTGTTGGAGAATCCTGGGGAAAACTAAATGCGAACCCTACAACTTGTTTATAGCTGGTCGCGGCGTTTCCATTATCCGAAAATTGCGGAGTTTTTGTCACTTTTCTCAGCTTGTTTGACTGCTTATAGTATTTGTTTGCTGCTAGGAGGAATAAAAGCGGCTTTCCGTCTGGGAGTTTTTTGTCCCTCGGGAGCAGATTTTCAATGTGCTGGCTCGGTACAAGACTTATTTTCGCTGCATGAATCGGATTTAGGGAACCAGATAGCAGATGTGGTGACCGTACTGTACGGATTAATGTTCGCCGCTGCGGTGATTCTGATTATTTTTCCCTTAACTATTTTGTGGTGGAACCGTTTAACCCTAGATGAACGCAGATTAGCTGAGTTATTAAATACTTTAGGAAAACTAGGGGCGCCCTTTCACACCAGGTTGGCGGTATCTGCAGTATCGACTCTCGCCTATGCGGGGCTGGGATGGCTGGGAGGTGTAGTGCTTTATGTTGCATCTGCGCCGCTATTGGGAAAGCTGAAACTATTAGGAATTCCTCTAGGCGATTTTAACCTAATCCCACCTATTAATACACTAATAATAATTTTCTTAATATTAGCCATAGTTCCCCTGTTGAAAGCGCTAAGCTTCACCCGTAAATACACTGGCTTTCCCCGCTTCTTACGCCCCCGCAGCAGACTCAGAGAACTGTCAGCAGCGACAATCGGGTTAATAGTAATCGGTGGATGCCTGGTCTCGATTCCGGGGGTAGCGGTAATTCTCCCGCTAACTCCCCTGTTATTCGCAGTAGTGATATTCCTATTTTGTTTACTTTTCGCCTGGATTTTTGGAATATTTTTTCCAGCAAATGCCCTCTCCTTAGCGGTTTGGCCACTCAGTCGCACTCGCCACTTAAGTTTGCTTTTGGCGGTCCGAAATATCCGCCTTAACCCGCAAAGATACTGGGTATCAATCACCCCGGTACTATCCTTAGCGCTTAGCTACCTGCTAACTTTCATGTTCTTAACTATTTTTCCCTATCTTTGGAAAGGATTTAGCGAACCTATCCTCACCAGTTCCAGCGAAAGCGCCGGGGCTTGGCAGTCATTTTTAAGTAACGAGGGCGAGTTTCTGTCACTACTGCAAACCGATATTCGCAGCGGCTGGCTTATTACCGCTGGTTTGGTAGCCGCCCTCACCTGTCTTTGCGTAGCCGTGAGCACCACTGCAGATAATGAACAAAGCCGAACCCAAAAAGCCCTGTTGCTCCAGTTAGGATGCCCGCCACGTACTATTCGAAGAGCAAAATGGGGGGAAATAATCTTGCCCTATATTTTCGGATTCAGCCAGCTAATCCTGGGGGTAATCCTATTTTTAACCTTACTGGTAGCCAATGGCGGTTTAGGGGTAAGCGAAGAGCTACAAACAACCCTAAAAATTACTGCCCCGATGGCAGCCATGTTAGCGGTAAGTGTATTAGTACAGGTCGGAACATTTATGGTACTTAACCGGAGCGGCAGTGTAGCCCAATCCCCTATGCCAGGTAGAGCTAGCTATAAGAAAAAATCATTGCCTAAGTGATGGTGAGCCCAGGTCAAAGAAAATAACTTATTAGATAAGAACGAACAAACTAGAGAAAGAGCAGCCATGATTCAAAATGAAAGCTATCCGCAAACGCCAGCCAATAGACGTTCTTTGGTGAGCTTAAAAGATGTTTACAAGATTTATCGGCAAGGAGAAGTAGAAGTACGCGCCCTCAACGGGGTGAACGTGGATATTTACTCCGGTCAATTTACTGCCATCGTTGGGCCTTCCGGTTCCGGTAAATCAACTCTGCTGCATTGTTTAGCGGGACTAGATGCGGTCACCAGCGGACTAGTTACAGTTGCCGGACAAAACCTGGCAGCCATGGACGACACTAAACTAACCAAATTTCGCCGCGACCATATCGGATTTGTGTTTCAATCATTCAACCTGATTCCCACCTTGACGGCTGCCGAAAATATCCATCTGCCCGCGCTGCTATCGGGAAAGAAAACTGCCCCTAAGTGGGAAAAACAGATTATCGAAATCCTCAATTTACAAGACCGCCTAACCCATAAACCGGCAGAACTATCAGGGGGACAACAGCAGCGGGTAGCGGTAGCTCGCGCCCTGGTAGCCAAACCAGCCCTGCTGGTAGCTGATGAGCCCACGGGAAATCTGGACTCGTCCTCGTCAATGGAAGTGCTAAAACTGCTGCGGGAAGCGGTAAACAAGCTGGGACAAACCGTAGTGATGGTAACCCATGATGCTCGCGCCGCCTCGGTAGCTGACCGGGTACTGGTGGTTCGCGACGGGCAAGTAACCCAAGAACTTAACCAACCCAGCCGCGAAGAACTGGCACAGGTGATTTAAATGTTGTTTTTAACAAAAGCAAACCTGAAAGCGCATAGCCGCCAATATGTAGCAACCGCCATCGCCATCATTATTTGCTGTGTTTTTATTTGCGGAGCCAGCAGTTTTGCCTCCGTAATGAGTTGGGTGATGGGGGTCGGAGAAACCCAATTCAACCAGAATACCCAGGTACAGATAACTAACGAGGGCGAACAATACGATACCGACAGCGGTGAGGCCGTTAAAGGCATCGTCGCCTGGGACAAAATCCCCGGTAACGACTATGAAGGTATTCTGAAAAAACAAGACGCTATTCGTAACGCTGTCGGTAAAGACCTTGACTTACAGCCGCTTTACTATCCGATGACGGTCACCACTATCAATGAGAAAACTGTTTATTTGTTCGGAACAGGGCTATTACCTGAAGGCTATTATCGCCCTCCCTTAGCTGAGGGACGCTACCCTAGTGGGCAAAATGAAATACTTTTGGGCGAAAGCTACCTGGAAAATGGCAAAACTAAAATCGGTGACCGGATTGAACTTAAAGTTGATGAGCTAGTAAACGGGGGATACACCGGGAAAGAGAAAACCATTCCGGTTACGATTACCGGCACTATTAAACAAGATGCCGCTATGAGAATCGGGAACCTGCCGGATGTGTATTACTCAGCCCAGCTAACCAAGCAGCTAAGCAGTTACGCAAAAGAAGCACCCTCGAAAATCCTGGTAAACACCCAGCAAGATCCCAAAGAGGTAGTGCAAAAACTCGGTAAATACCTAAATGACAATAAACTGCTATCCGAAGATTGCTGGGTAGTTACCGTAGAGGCGCTACAAAAATCCTCCGATAGCGGTGTGGCGAAAACAATCGGGTTACAAGCGGCTTCCCTAGCTTTCCCACTGCTAGCGGTGCTGGTATGTATTGGAATCGTTTCTGTAACTTTCCAGGTGGTTCTGGCTAGACGGCGGCGAGAAACCGCCTTGCTGCGCTGCGTGGGGGCTACCGTTTCTCAAATCAGGCGTTCCGCATTTGCCGAATGCATTATGGTGGGCGTAATCGCTGCGCTTATTGGAACGCTCTTAGGGTGGACTGCCTCGATTGTGGTGGCAGTAGCAACCGGAATGATTGGATCATTCGCCCAAGCGGTGCAAGTAATCGGTTTCACCCCGGCAGTAGTATCGCTCTTAACCGGGATAATAGTGCCTTTGATTGGCGGAATGCGTCCCACCCTGGGACTAGCGAAAATCTTGCCGGTAGCCGCCTTGAACCCCATGGAACTAAACAAAATGGGTAAGAAGAAACGCCACATTGTGCGCGGTGTATTCATGGGCCTGTTTAGCCTGGCTGGGGTGGGGCTTTGGATAATCGCCTGGGTTAATAAAGGAAATAACAACGAAACAGATATGGCTATTTCCCTCACTTGTGCCCTGGGAGGATGCCTATTTATTTTCCTGGCAACCCTGCTAGCTTGCCGCAGTTTCCTACCGGCATTCACTGCCGCCCTAACTCGTCCTTTTGCATCCCGCTCTGCTACTTTGAAATTGGCGGGAGAAAACGTTAAACGCGATCCTAATCGCACTGGGGCTACCGGGACTGCCCTGGTGTTAGGGGTCACCTTAATGGCAACGATATTGGTAGGTACACTATCTTTACAAAGCACAATCACTGACGAAGTAAACCGCCGTTTTTCAGTGGATATGTCGCTAGTTGCCGTAAATGAATCCCATCAGATACCCGAGGCGATAACCAAGAAATTACCGAAGCTTCAGAGCGTAAATAAGGTTGCTTCTCTACCCTCTCGGATTATCAAAGAGGCTCATGATGAAAACGGTAAACCGGTTCAACTGAACTTAGCGCTCGAAAGGGTAGAAGCTTACGAGGGCGAGAAAGAAGCAGAAACCAGCTCGGCTCCAGATAAGGGGGAGGGCGAAACCGGAAACACCTCGGATGCGATTGCCACCGATTCCGGCAACCAAAAGCCCGAAAACCGGTCAGTTTTAGCAGTCGGTTTGCCCGATAACCCCGAGGCGGTATTACGTCATCAGGTTAAAACCCCTCAAAAAGGTACTGCCTGGTTAATGACCGAGGACGAGAACAAGCTCCCCGCAAAGGTGACCTTAACTTTTGCTAGCGGACAGAAGCTGACAGTAGCTTTAACGAAGGCTCCTAAAGAAAATCAAGCCTTCCCTAGCTCTAAATTTGGCTCCTATCTAGTATTGTCACGAGCTGATTTAGACAGTATTACCCCCAGTGAAACCGGGAATAATCCGGCAGGCGTAATCTTCAAAATGAATATGGGAAAAACCCCTACCGAGATTTTGGAGGACATTCAGGAGCTATCAACCTTGGCTCCGGCAGATTCTTTAGCTCAAACTGGAGGGGTAATTATTACTGCCTCCGTTAATCTGCTGCTAAAAATACTGATGACCATTTTGCTATCCCTATTAGGGGTATCTGCCCTGGTCTCCCTGGTGGGGGTCGCGAATACTTTGAGTCTTTCAGTAGTTGATCGCAAACGCGAGAACGCTCTACTCCGGGCTGTTGGTTTTACTCAAAAACAGATTCGCGCCATGCTGCTGACCGAGGGGACACTAATCGGGTTAGGGGCGCTGATTGTCGGGATTGGAATGTCGATACTGTTCTCATGGTTCGTGATGCAATGTATGCCTTTCAATGGTTTCATAAGTCCGAAAGACATTCACCTGCAAATCCCGTGGCTCTGGTTAGAGATAATAATCCTGGTAACTGAAGGGTTCTGTTTCCTAGCCTCGGTGCTGCCCGGTCGCCAAGCCGCTAAAGCCAGCCCGGTAGCTGCTTTAGCTAGTGCTGACGAGTAAACAAGCAGATGGGTCAATAGCCCGCTTGCACTTTGGGGGGGCGCTGCCAGGCAGCGCCCCCCCAATAAAGTATCATCAGCTCAAATAGTATTTTGGGGCTGAATCCTCCGGACAAATAAGTGCCGATTAGAAGCCAATTACCCCTAATCAGGTAGGGAATCTACTCCAATCTCCAGGGCGAGCCGGTGGCTTTGACCCGGCTGCAGCAAAAGCGCATTTTCGCGTGCGTTTCCAAACTCAATTCCAGCAAATCGGTAAACTTCCTGGTCAGGAATATCGCTAAAATCTTTAATAAACCGGTCCCACGGTGTCCACACGATAGTGGATTTAGACCCCGATTTCTTTAACCAAATCTTCCTTCCCCAAGCTGAATCATAAATTTCCAGGTTAGAAGCGGAATCATAAATCCGGTCAAATGACTGATTAAAAGTAATCGGCTGGTCTTCACTAGCTTTCTTGTCAGTTAAAGTATCTAAGAAAACTGCGTGTTCCAGACCGTGAAGCTCACACTGCCTTAAATCACTAAATCCCAGGTAGGTATGGAATACCGCCTCAAATGTGAACGGGTGATCATCGGTATTTACCGCCTCCAATATCAGCCGTAGAGTCTTACCCACCTCGATTGTTAGCTGTGCTGAAAAAGCATGGGGAAATAGTTCTCCGCCTTTATGTGACAGGCGATAGGTCAGCACTTTATAGCTCGCTTCAGCGCCTACGACCGCTTGCTTGCCCCCATTACCAGGCATTTGTGATGTACCTAAATCATTTCCTTGCCCACTTGGAAGTTGAACCGCCGCACTTGAGGCGCTATCTACCCGCTCCCAAACAGTAGTTTTCGCGAAACCATGATTACCAGCTGCACCTGCCGGGGCTGCCGGCGAAAACCTGGGATTGCCGAACCAGGGCAAACAAATCGGGATTCCACCTCGCACGGTAGTGTCCCCCGCAAAACTAGCTTGGGGAGATAGCCAAACAACTGGATTTTGACCACGCGGAGTCCAAGAAAGCACCTGCGCCCCAAAATCAGTAATTTCAGCTAGCGAGTATTCAGTGTCAATCTGGTGTACCTGGATTTGGTTATCACTTGCCATAAGGCAAGCATATATTCAAAACCTTTAGTCAGCGTCGAAAACCAGATTAACGGCTGTATCCTGCCATTTCTTCCAGGCGCGCAATCCGTTCATCCATAGGCGGATGGGTAGAAAACAAATGCTTCAACCCCTTCCCGCGGAAAGGATTAGCAATCATCATGAAACCAACCTTCTCGGTTTGCGGATTACTCTGCAAAGGACGCGCCACCGTTCCCGCCTCTAGTTTCTTTAGGGCACTGGCTAAAGCTAACGGATCTTGCGCAAGCTCGGCACCGGTCTCATCTGCGTCAAACTCACGTGTTCTAGAAATAGCCATTTGGGTAAACATCGAGGCAATCGGGGCTAGCAACATCAAAAGCACCATCGCCACCCCGCCAAGCGGGTTATTGTCACTGTCGCGGCGCCCTCCCCCAAAGAAAAATAGCATTTGCGCTACCGAAGTAATCAAACCGCCAATGGCTGAGGCCACCGAAGAGGTCAAAATATCGCGGTTATAGACGTGCATTAACTCGTGTGCCAAAACCCCGCGAAGCTCGCGTTCGTCAAGGAGCTGTAAAATCCCCTCGGTACAGCAAACCGCTGCATTCTGCGGGTTACGTCCCGTAGCAAAGGCATTAGGGGCCGAAGTAGGAGCAATATACATTCGAGGAACCGGCTGACCGGCAGTTTGCGAAAGCTCAGTAACAATCCGCACTATTTGCGGATATTTCCCCGGATCCACCGGGTAGGCGTTCATAGACTTAATCGCAATCTTGTCTGAATTCCAGTAGCTATAAAACGTTGAAATCAACCCGATAGCCGCAAAAATCCAGATAAAAGCGGAACTGCCGGTACCGTAAGCAATCAGATAGCCAACTAGCAGCAGCAACGCCCACATTACGGTGAAAAGCAGCCCAGTTTTCAAGCTATTACTAATGCGTTTATTGCTCATTTATCCCTCCTGATTACCCCGCAATCTAGCAACTGAGACTGCACAAATACTGACAAATTCCTGTCAAAGACCTGCAACTTCACCAGCGGTGAAAAGGCAGGTGAGCTAGCTATTCGCCGTCCTTACCGATTAAATCTTCCGGAACTGTTTCCCCGCGAGAAATCGCGCTCATAGCTTTACGGGAAACTACCTTGACTCGTTCGCGCGCGCCACGGCCGCCCTCGACCTCGCCAAAGTCTGCGCCCAGCTGCTTTTCGTATTCGTCCAACAGCTCCCAACCATGCCAGGTAGAGAAAGGAACTCCCCGCTGCTTAAGCAGCTCAATCATGGCATCGTGCCCCACCGCTTTCCCGGTAGCCACTAGCTTGCCAGCTTCCGCGTCCTCTACCAGGTGGGCGATAGTTTGCTGCGCATCAGACTTGGTAGACCCAATCAGTCCCACCGGGCCGCGCTTTACCCAACCGGTAGCGTAAATCCCGTTCAAAGGAGTTCCCTCCAAATCGGTGACCCGTCCTTCCTGATTGGGGATTACTCCCCGACGCTCATCGAAAGGCAAGCCCGCAATCGGGGAAGAGAAATATCCCACCGCGCGATAAACCGCCTGTACCGGGGTTTCCCGCAGCTCGCCAGTCCCCGAAACCGTTCCGTCTCCGTTTAGCTGGGTACGTTCGGTAACCAGGGCGCGCACATGCCCGTCCTCATCAGCTAAAATCTCTTTAGGAGCCGAGAATAAATGCAGGTGGATACGACGATCAGCATCCCTATCGTCCTCGTCCATGGCGTAATTAATTAAGGTATCAACCACCATTTTGGTTTGTTTAGAAGCCGCAATCGCCTGCTCCGAGCCTTCGTCAAACTCGAAATCTTCCTCGGAAACAATAACTTTTACTCCCGGCTGTTGCCCGAGTTCGCGCAGTTCCAAGGGGGTGAACTTCACCTGAGCCGGCCCGCGCCGCCCGAAAACATGCACGTCTGTGATTGGGGATTTATAGAGTTCTTTCGCCACGTTCTGAGGAATCTCAGTTTTGAGCATATCGGCAGGGTGTTTCGCCATTACCCGCGCAATATCGAGGGCGACATTCCCGACCCCGATAACCGCGACCTCTTTCGCTTCTAAGGGCCAAAAACGCGGGTAATCCGGGTTGCCGTCATACCAAGAAACAAAATCGGCAGCCCCATAACACTCCGGCAAATCCTGACCGGGCAAATCAATCGGTTTATCCCGGTCAGACCCGGTAGCGAAAATAATCGCATCATAGTGTTCATGCAGGTCATCGACAGTAATATCGGCGTCCTCACCGCCAACATTCACATTTGCTAGCAGACGGATATCGCCGCGCTGCAAAATCTTGTAAAGGGCAGTAATAATGGCTCGAATTCGGGGATGATCAGGCGCTACCCCATACCGAACTAATCCATAGGGTGCAGGCAGACGCTCAAAGAGGTCAATCTCTACATTAAGACCAGATTTGGACAAAATATCAGAAGCATAGATACCGGCGGGGCCGGCTCCAACTACAGCGACACTAAGCGGACGGTCAGACACTAAAACCCTTCCTTTTACATACTCAATCTGGCGGCGCCACCTTTTAGCACCTCAAACCTCAAATTATTCTAGCTGCAAATAACGGCTATCTCGCATTTTATTGAGCGGTCTCACACAATGGTTCAGCCATCTCCGGCAGACCTGAGCGCAGACAGCAGCGGCGAAAAACGGACAACCCCTATTTTGAACGCCGCTAGCACCTAACTCGCGCAATAAAAGCAAAGCTGCCCCAAGCAATGATGCATGGGAGACAATAGGGATATTGAAGGAGGAAACAAATGACTACACGGAGAACTCCGCGCAGGCCAGCAATGCTAGATGCTGAGCAGGCAGAAAATATTCCCGGTGCCGAGGACGGGGCTCGCTCCTCCGAGGTAGCTCACCTGGTAGCGCAAACTCTGCTGGGGATAGAAAAAGACACTGACCAGAATGTTCAACACTTGCGGGAGCTGCTGGAATCTGGCGGGGTAGATACGGTCAGTGAACTGTGGTCAGCCTCGCCAGCCAATACTTTGCCGGGGACACTCTGGCGACTGTACTTGGTGTATCAATGGTATTTACGCGACCCTAAGCTGGTAAATGAACGCTTCCAGCAGGGTCTAAGCGCCCTAGAGATTGGGGAAGCTGCTCCTGTCGAGCGATCCGATAAAACGGTGTCCACCCTTATGGAGGAGCTAGCAGCACTTTGGGAAGCAAAAACCTCAATAACGGGACTCGAACCCCTACTAGATAAGGTTGCAGATTTCCTGCACGTACTGGCCAGTGGAGTCAGCGCGGAATGGATTAAAGATGCCCGGGACGAACTAGCCGATCCGGTAACCTTGCGCCCCCAGGCGCTACTACAAACCGCGAGCGACCTTAAGCTATCGGCACGTATAGCCAAGGCAAATCGCCTAGACTAGAAATAAATCTACCCAAACTACCGCAGGTAAAGTCACCAGTTTTTAGAAGGGATTGGCATGGACGGCAAACAGGAAACTGGCAACAGAACAGAACCGAAAGTGCGTAAAGCCAAAATTAAAGAGGACGCGCAAGGCGACCCCCAGGTGGTACCTTCACCTGCCGATATTGCCCGGGTTTATAAAGAAAATCCACAAACTGAACCGGTAGCACAGGTAGACCGGCAGGCGGCACAATCCAATTTTGAGACTGCCACGGCTGATGAGCTGATTTCTTCAAAGATTTCTCCCGAACAGTTTCCCGGGACCGATTATGAGGACGCTGACTACGCCCTCCCCGATAAAAAATCCCCGTTTATAGGGGGGCAAAAGATCGATAAATCCGGTAAGCCTCCTGCCTCGGAAAATAACGCTGGCAAACCAGCTAGCGAAAAGGAAGCCCAGACCGGGAAACCGGCAGCTGCCAGTAAGCCTGGTGATTCCCCCGTAAAAACCGAGTCTAAGGCGCAAAAGCCTTCCGATGCAGAAGCATTAGCGGCAGGTCACGCCCAAACCGATGGCCCTGAAGACCTTTCCCAAATCAGCCCCTCCACTTTGCGGGAGGCTCCCGGGATGGACAAACTCGCGCAAGCCGGTCCCCTCGGTCAAGACAAACCCCTGCCCAAGGGACGTTTCGGAGACAGGGAACTATCTTGGATGCAGTTCAACCAGCGAGTATTAGAGCAGGCAGAGGACGAGCGGCTGCCTATTTTAGAGCGCGCCTGGTTTACCACTATTTTCTCTTCTAACTTGGATGAGTTCTATATGGTGCGCGTGGCAGGGCTCAAACGTCGCATTGCGGCCGGAATTGCCCGCACCGCCGCCTCCGGTCTTACCCCCCGGCAAGTGCTTGACCTGGTGACAGAGCGCGCCCAAGTATTGTGTGCGCGGCAATCCGATTTTGTGCAAAACACGTTGCTTGGCGAACTGGAAAATGTCGGGATTAAACTGCGGCGTTGGAATGACCTTTCCCCGGAGCAACAAGATTTTCTGCACGGGTATTTTCGTCGCCAGATTTTCCCGATTCTGACCCCGTTGGCGGTAGACCCTTCGCACCCTTTCCCCTATATTTCTGGTCTTTCAGTAAATTTGGCGGTGGTGCTGCGTAACCCGCTAACTGGAAAGCAACATTTTGCCCGGGTAAAGATCCCGGAAAGTCTACCCCGCCTAATCTGCGTGGAACAGGCAATTGACCAGGTAAGCCCAGAGGACGCCCTCGACACTAAAGGACAAGTCACTTTCGTTACCTTAGAGGATGTGATTGGTCCGCACCTCGACCACCTGTTCCCGGGAATGGAAATCTTGGAACATCACGTGTTCCGCCTGACCCGCAACGAGGATTTGGAAGTCGAAGAGGACGACGCCGAGAACCTACTGACCGCGATGGAACAAGAGCTGTTGCGGCGACGTTTCGGCCCGGCAGTGCGCCTTGAGGTAGCAAAGGGAATCTCGCGACCGGTACTCGATTTCCTGGTTGCCAAACTGGAAATTGGGATGGAGGACGTGTTTTCTCTCCCCGAACCGATTGACCTGCGCTGCCTGAATGAACTGCACGAACTGGATTTGCCGGAACTCAAGTACAAGAAGTTCGTACCGACCACGGCGGCAGGTCTTGCGGAAGTGGAATCTGCCAGCCCCACCGATATTTTCGCGATGATTCGCAGTCACGATGTGCTCTTACATCACCCCTATGATTCTTTCTCCACTTCGGTGCAGCATTTCGTAACCTACGCCGCCAGGGATCCAAAAGTGCGTTCCTTAAAGCAGACCCTCTACCGCACGTCCTCGGATTCACCGATCGTGTCTGCCCTGATAGAGGCGGCACAAAACGGGAAACAGGTGTTGGCGATTGTAGAGATAAAAGCCCGTTTTGACGAGGACGCCAACATTTCCTGGGCGCGTAAATTAGAGCGCGCCGGGGTACACGTGGTGTATGGCATGGTGGGCTTGAAGACCCACTGCAAACTGTCGATGGTGGTTCGCGAAGAAGCCGATGGTCTGCGCCGTTACTGCCATGTGGGCACTGGCAACTATCACCCCAAGACGGCTCGCGGATACGAGGATTTGGGGCTTTTAACCTGTGATAAAGAGGTCGCACAGGATTTAACTCGACTGTTTAATCAACTGTCTGGGTATGCACCGCGTACTTCTTTCCATCATTTGCTGGTAGCTCCCCGCTCTATTCGTCCGGGAGTTATTGAACGGATTGAACGGGAAGTAGAAAACCATCGTAAAGGTCTGCCTGCCTATATCGGAATCAAGGTAAATTCCCTGGTAGACGAAGCGGTTACTGATGCGCTTTACCGTGCCAGCCAGGCGGGCGTACCAATAGATATTGTGGTGCGCGGGATTTGCACGATTCGCTCCGGGGTGCGGGGGCTATCGGAGAATATCCGGGTGCGTTCTATTTTGGGTCGCTTCCTGGAGCATTCGCGTATTTATGCTTTTGAAAATGGGGGGCAGCCGGAAGTTTGGATTGGGTCTGCTGACCTGATGCACCGCAATCTAGATCGTCGGGTAGAGGCTTTGATTAGGATTAAAGATCCCGATATGACCGCGGAACTTATGGATTTAGTTAAACTTGAGGCTTCACCGCAGGTTTCGTCTTGGCATTTACGTAGGGACGGAACCTGGCGGAGACATATTGAAGCCAAGGATGGCTCGGCGCTGATGGATATCCAAGAATATCTAATCAATAAAGCTAATTCGCGGATGAAAGGACGCTAGAGGCTAGGTGTTCACCTAACTTCTCACGTTAAACAGTTTTACCTCTGTAACCTGGGGTAATGACCTTATACGTAATTTGTTAGACAATGGGAACAGATTACGAGAAAGGCAAGTGGCTATAATGACGGCTCGACCTAAGCCACCGCATATGCGGATAGTACGCTCCGCGGGCGCATTAGTGTGGCGTCTGCGAGAGGGAGCCAGCCCAATTCCTGGCACTTCCATCCCCCGCGAGCGTCAAGATATAGAGGTTTTGATAGTGCATCGCCCTCGCTACGATGACTGGTCATGGCCAAAGGGTAAACGCGAACCTGGGGAAGCTATCCCGGCAACAGCGGTACGGGAAGTAGAAGAGGAAACCGGTGTCCCGATTCGCCTGGGAGCCCCGCTTACGATGCAGAGGTATCGTTTAGGCGCGGGAGTTACGAAGGAAGTTCACTATTGGGTAGGTTTTCCTGATGTGTCAGCGGAAACTTTGCGGGCACGCCCGCTAGCTCCTCTTGCATCTTCCAGCGAGATTGATAAGTGCGAGTGGGTGGGTTCGCGTAAAGCCATGAAGCTGCTTACGCGGCGAGGCGATCGGCGCCTTTTAGAGGAACTTTTAACCCGCCTAGCTGATAAGACCCTACAAACCCGCACTTTAGCTATTTTGCGTCATGCAAAAGCAACTAAACGAGCCTGTTGGGAGGGTGGCGAAATGACCAGGCCTCTATCTAGGCGGGGCTCATCTCAAGTTTTGCGGTTAATCCCGGTACTTTCGGCGCTGGGCATTAACCGGATTATTACTTCTCCTTGGCGGCGTTGCGTTGCCACGGTCGCTCCTTATGCCACTTTGTCGGGCATACCCTTAAAAACTGAGGCTTCATTCACCGAGGATGCCTACCGTGATGACTGCGCAAATATGCGCTCAATGGTGCGAGAACTGCTTCAAGAACAACCGCAACAACCGCAAAGCCCAGTGGCTTTGTGTGTTCATCGCCCCACTATTCCGGGGATTATCGGAGAGCTAGCGCCGCTTACCCCTAATCATTTAGGTAGGTTGCTGCCCCAACGTGATCCCTATTTGAAATCTGCGCGTATGCTAATTGTTCATTTGGCTGACTATCCCCAGCCGCGAGTGGTGAGCCTCGAAGAATTCAGCCTGGATTAGGCGATTTAACCATATTTGCCAGCATTTTTTAGCAAGTAGTTAGACTGGAGATATGAGCGATTCCTTTAGCGTGCCCAGCCATGATTGCCCTTCTACTTCCGCTGTTATGCCGGGTGAGGCTGATGGTGAGAGTGCGTCCTCGCCGGTCGGTAACGGTGACCATTTAGTACCGGCTATTCTTCCTCGAGTGGGAATAGGTACTGATGTGCATGCTTTTGCTGATTCTAGTGATGCCGATAATGCTGCACGTCCTTGTATGGTTGCGGGGCTTTCTTGGCCGGGCGAACCACCCCTTAAGGGTCATTCGGATGCGGATGTAGCTGCTCATGCCCTTTGTGACGCTATTTTGTCGGCTGCCGGTCAAGGCGATTTGGGTACTCATTTTGGCACCAATCGCCCCGAGTGGCAGGGTGCTTCTGGTAAGCAGCTACTGGAAGCCACTATGGAGATTATTCACCAGGCAGGGTGGGAACTGGGTAACGCCGCAGTTCAGGTGATTGCAAACCGCCCACGGATGGGGCAGCGTTATGACCAGGCTCGTGCGGTTTTAGAAGAGGCAGTGGGGGCTCCGGTGTCTGTTTCTGCTACTACCTCGGATTATCTGGGATTCACTGGGCGAGGCGAGGGCGCAGCGGCGGTTGCTACCGCTTTGGTTTACCCTTTGGGGCGTAACTAGCCAAAAGTTCTAGGACGTAGATAGCTAAATTTGGGTGAGGGTCAGCAGCTCAGTTACTAAGGATAGGTTTTAAGTAGCAATAATATCTTGTCCAGCAGCATTTAATGTGTATTACACCATACAATACAGGGCTTTAGTCCCAGATTAATTTATGATTTCTATTCAGACCTTAAACTCTATCTAAACCTTTATTTTTCTGGGATTTTACCCCATACCGTGAAAAAAGGATTACACCGTCTCATATATCTAAAGTCCCGGGGTATATTGTGATTAGCTTGACATCAAGATATTATATTTGCAATCAGAACTGTCGGCACAAACCCCAATGGAGAGCAAATGATAAACACATTCTCAACATTAGTGAGACCCACTGTTGGTGCAGCAGATTTTATTAGCAGTGGAAACACCAGCGGAATCGCCATTGCAATGGTTATCTACTTCGTAGCCATGATTCTGATTGGCATCTACGGTTACACCCGCACCCAAACCATGGATGACTTCATGGTTGGCGGGCGCTCCCTACCGCCCCTAGTCGCCGCCCTCTCGGCGGGAGCCGCAGATATGTCCGGTTGGCTAATGATGGGATTACCCGGTGCTCTTTACCTTACCGGTCTGGTGGAATCCTGGATAGCTATCGGGCTGCTGATTGGTTCTTGGTGCGCCTGGAAATGGGTAGCGCCGCGCTTACGCTCCTATTCACAAGTTGCCGGGGACTCAATTACCGTTCCCTCATTCATGTCAGCTCGCCTTAAAGACGACAAATACATTCTGCAACTGGTAGCCGGAGTTATTATTCTTTTCTTCTTCACCATCTACGTTGCTAGCGGCATGGTTTCCGGCGGAGTGTTCTTTGAATCCATCTTCCATGTGAACTACCACGTAGGCATGGTAATCGTAGCCGGAGTAGTTATTCTTTACACCCTGGTGGGCGGATTCCTGGCGGTATCATGGACCGACATGGTACAGGGCATTATGATGCTAATCGCCCTACTCCTAGTGCCAATCTTCGGGGTGGTTGCCCTGGGTGGCTTCGGAGTAATGACCGATACTCTAAACGGCTTAGAAGGTCATATGTTCTCCATGATTGGTGACGGTGCAGCCGGAAAACTCTCGATTCTAAACGGGCTAGCCTGGGGGCTAGGCTATGTGGGAATGCCGCATGTAATCGTGCGCTACATGGCACTACGCTCCCCGAAAGAAGCAACTTCGGCTCGCCGCCTAGGCATCGGCTGGATGTTCCTGTGTGTACTGGGCGCAACCATGACCGCTCTAATCGGGCGCGCCCTCACCGAAAACGGTCTCGCCGGAATCAAAGACGCCCTAGATAAGGTAAAAATCAACCCCCAGGAAAGCATTTATCTGGTAATGGGAGAAAAGCTCTTCCCCGCCATACTTGCCGGTTTTATGCTGGCCGCTATTTTAGCTGCCGTCATGTCCACCGTTTCTTCCCAGCTATTGGTGACCTCCTCGGCAGTAGTAGAAGACATTTACCGGGGCATTAAGAAACGCCGACTGCTGGGAGCCAAGGGTATCAACGCCGGACGGATGGTAGTGTTAGCGATTTCCGTAATCGCCGCTTTCTTCGCCTGGTTCCGTACCGACTCGATTCTAGGGCTAGTAGCTTTCGCCTGGGCAGGTTTTGGAGCGGCATTTGGACCGGTAATCACACTCAGCCTCTACTGGCGCAAATACACCTGGCAAGGAGCCGCAGCCGGAATGGCAGTCGGCGCAATTACCGTAGCTATCTGGGGAAACCTACCGGATAACCTACCGATGTTCTTCCAGGTCTACGAGATCCTGCCTGGATTCTTACTGAATCTGCTAGTTTCCTGGCTGATATCGCTAGCAACCTATAAACCGAATCAAGAAATCGACGAAGAGTTCAATCTTGCGGTTAAACTTGCACACGCTAATCAAGATGAAATTAACTCTGCCCTCGAAGGAAAAACTGTCACCCCCGTGACCACTATGCCATTCGCTGAGGTAGAGGGCGACGTGCAGATTAGAACAAAAAATACAACTAAATAAAAAAAATAGGGACATAGGAAAGAAGTCCCTAAAATCGGGGTACACTTCCTCGCATCTAGTGTTACCTTGAACATATAAGTGCGTAGCGGGTCGAGCAACCAGCAAGCTCGAGCCGCTACGCCTTAGGTGCGATTGATACCTAGTAAAAACTCTTTCCTAAGAAAGGACTAAAACAAATGTCAGAAAGCGTGGCTCCCCCCAAAGCTGGCGGGGAAACCGGCGACTGCCGTCACCTTGCAGATCTGGCGGTTGCTCGCGCCCAAAAATGGGTGCGGGAATCCGAGAAATACCCAGAAGATCGGGCAGCAAAACTCCTCTCCCAGGTACTTGAAGACCAGACTGGTTTGGACTTTACAGTTGCCTTTGTAGATGGGGTAATTCGCCCTGAAGATATTAAGGTTGCCGCCGAGGAGCTTAACCGCCTCGCGTCCTCTTCCATAGGGTTCTTACCCTGGTATCTGTGCCTACCCTTCAAGATAGGTGGGGCAATGGCACCGCTGCTACCCAATCTGGTTATCCCCATTACTCGCAGCGTGTTCGCGAAACTGGTCGGGGATTTGGTGCTCGACGTTTCCGATGCCAAACTTGGTCCGGCAATCAAACGGCTAAAACACGGTGGCGCCAGGCTGAATATGAACCTGCTAGGAGAGGCGATTCTCGGTGATGAAGAAGCTGAAAAACGGCTAACTGACACTATGGCGCTGTTAGAGCGCCCAGATGTAGATTACGTATCCCTAAAAGTATCGGCAGTTACCGGTCCGCACAACCCCTGGGCTTACGACCATGTGGTAGACAGAGCGGTAAACGCCCTCTTGCCGCTATATCGGCGCGCTAACTCCTATGACCAGAAGAAATTCATCAACCTGGACATGGAGGAATACAAAGACCTCCATATGACCATTGATGTATTCAAGAAGATTCTGGAAACCCCCGGGCTTGAAAAGCTAGAGGCTGGCATCGTCTTGCAGGCATATTTGCCTGACGCTCTGCCCGCTATGAAACACCTACAAAAGTGGGCAGCTCGGCGCGTAGCTAGCGGGGGCGGGCGGATTAAGGTTCGCGTTGTAAAGGGCGCAAACCTGTCGATGGAGACGGTAGAGTCACGTGAACGTGGCTGGAAACTCACCACCCAAAAGAGCAAGCAAGATACCGACTCTAACTACATGAAAGTGCTCGACTATGCACTAACTAAAGAACACACCCGCAACATCAAAATCGGGGTAGCAGGAATGAACCTGTTCACCGTGGGTTTTGCCTATGAACTGGCTAAAGAACGCGGGGTATTGGACTCTGGCGGGGTAGAGTTCGAAATGCTTTCCGGAATGGCTTCCCCCCAATCCAAGGCAGTTGCCGAAGATACCGGTCACCTCCTGTTCTATGTGCCGGTAGTTAATCCGGAAGAATACGATGTGGCAATCGCCTACCTGGTGCGGCGGCTAGAAGAAAACTCCTTGGAACAAAACTTCATGTCCGATATTTTCGATTTGGACGATGCTGACGTTTTACACAAGGAAGAACAGCGTTTCCGCCGCGCCCTAGATAGGGTGCACGAAGTGGAAGTCGGTCCAGTTCGCCACCAAGACAGGTGCAGCGAGAGTACCGAAGATATTAAATCTTTCGTACAAAAGGACGGGGAGTGGACTTTTGAAAACACCCCGGATTCTGACCCTTCGCTACCTGCAAATATCGAGTGGGCACGCCAAATTATTAAAGCTATCCCCGATTGTCAGATTGGGATTAAAGAGGTCGAGGAAGCCACCGTTTCCGACGCTAAGGTGCTCGATCAAATGCTGGCTGGGGCAGAGGCAGCCGCGAAAGTCTGGGCGGCGCGTCCCGCCAAGGAAAGGTCCGAGATTATTCACCGCGTGGGCATAGGGCTCAGCGAAAATCGTGCCCAGCTGATGGAAATCGCGGCCGCTGAATGTGGTAAAGCCCTAGATGGCGGCGATATCGAGGTATCGGAGGCCGTGGACTTCTGCCATTACTACGCTCAGCAGTGCCTAGAGCTAGAACAGCAAGCAGGAGCCAAGTTCCAGCCGGCACGGGTAACGGTTTCTACCCCGCCCTGGAACTTCCCGATTGCTATTCCGACTGGTTCCACTGTTTCGGCGTTGGCAGCAGGTTCATCGGTAATCTTCAAACCGGCTAAAGAAGCTGCTCGTACCGGCGCGCTGCTTGCCAAGATAATGTGGGAAGCTGGGGTTCCGCGAGAGGTTCTGCACTTTGTCCAACTAGGTAACCGTGACCTCGGCAAGAATCTAATGGCTGATAAACGGGTAGATCGAGTTATTTTGACTGGTTCTATTGACACTGCCAAGATGTTCCGTTCCTGGGATAACAATATGGGTCTGCTGGCGGAAACCTCCGGCAAGAACGCAATTATTGTTACTCCCTCAGCGGATTTGGATTTGGCGGTCAAAGATATTATTAACTCAGCGTTTAGCCACTGTGGGCAAAAATGCTCGGCTTCTTCGCTGGCTATTTTGGTCGGTTCAGTAGGTTATTCCGAGCGGGTACATCGCCAGCTACTTGACGGCGTACGCTCGCTGGTGGTGGACTATCCCACCAATCCTGCCAGCCAGACCGGCTCCCTATGCACCCCGGCAACCGGAAAGCTGCTGCGCGGTCTAACCACTTTGGGACCGGGCGAGCATTGGGCGTTAAAACCCAAGCAGCTAGATGATTCCGGGAAACTGTGGACTCCGGGAATTCGCGCAGGGGTACAGCCGGGCAGCGAATACCACCTCACCGAGTATTTCGGCCCGATTCTGGGGATTATCCGCTGCGACACCCTGGAAGAAGCTATCGAGATTCAAAACGCCACCGATTACGGTTTAACCGCCGGGTTACATTCTTTAGATGCCGACGAAATCAACCTGTGGCTAGATCGCGTACAGGCCGGTAACGTCTACGTCAATCGCGGTATTACCGGCGCTATTGTTCGTCGCCAGCCCTTCGGAGGGTGGAAGAACTCCGCGATTGGGGCAGGTACGAAAGCTGGCGGCCCGTCCTATCTATATGGTTTGGGCGAGTGGGAAGCCGATGGGATTCCGGAAAACGAGGGCGTGGATCTACGTAACCGCGCCCTAGTAGAGGCCGCGAAAGTTGCGCGCTCTTTGGACTCCAATAAAGAGTTCGTGATGGCTTCGCTGCGCTCTTCACAGCAGGCTCTAGACAGCGAGTTTGCGGTCGGACATGACCCTTCAGATTTACGGGTAGAGCGTAACGTGTTGCGTTACTGTGCGCTGCCGGTCTTGATTCGTCTATCCGAGGGCGAGGACGCTTCTCAAGTGTTAATGCTGGCAGCTGCGGGTCGCGCCGTTGGTTCTCAAGTCTCGGTGTCAATGTCGCAGGAACCAGATTCCGCGCTACTCCAGTACCTGCGAGTACAGCATATTGATTACGAGGTCGAGTCTGACCAGTCTTTCCGTGACCGTTTGCCCGCTTGGGCTGCCGGTGCCGGTCTGGACGCACGGATTCGCCTGATTGGTGGAGATGTTAAAGCCGTAAATGAAGCGGTTAGTGGCAATGTGAATGTGGCGGTCTGGTCGCACCCGGTTACTGCTTGTGGACGCGTAGAAATGATTCCATTTGTACGTGAACAGGCAGTAGCCTTCACTAATCACCGTTTCGGTAACCACACTCCCCTGTCAGAGCAGGTGAAAATCTAGCAGCTCACCAGGTCTATAACTAAATAAATGCTTTGTGGGGGTTGGGAAGTATTTCCCAACCCCCACAGCGCATTCATAAAACACTTTCCAGCATTCCGTCCGCAACCCCATTTGGGTATTAACCCCGAAGTTCCGGCGCGGGCGAACGCTCAGCCCGCGTTCGCTACCTCCCCGCGCCAGCCCTCACGGGTTCGAGCCCTCAGCTTATAAAATGGTTAATCCCCAGGATAAACCTGGGGATTAACCATTTTGGTTACTTAGACGCTCATTTTGATACAAGCGTGTTTTTGGGTGCACGGGTGCTGTTTTGGGTGCAGGGCTGTTGTGGCGGGTGTATAGGGGGCAGTGTGGGTGCAGCGACGCTGACTTGGGAGCTGCCGTGACCGCCCGATCTGTCAAGAACGGCAGTGGAGCATGTGCATGGTTCTGCTTCTGAGACCCGTCAGATGCTGACCTGATACGTCGAGTTCAGGCTTTGAAGTGGATGTGGATGTTGCCGTTGGTGGTGATAGTGGCGTGGTCGGAGTAGTCCAGTGGCGGCTGGCTGGACAGAAAGGCGTGTACTTGCGCGGCTTGGGCGCGGCGCTGGCGTAGGTCGTCAATCTGGCGGGCTAGTTTTTGGCGGTTTTCGAGTTGTTGGTAGCGCCGGTCGTAGTCGTCGGGGTCGTGCGTGGTGGTGGTGCAGGTGGTGACCAGCTGGTTGATCAGGGTAATGGTTTCCTCGATACGCTCGGTGATCTCAGCCTGTCGGGTTTCTAACTTGGTGGTGTCGTAGACGGCTTGATCGAGCAGCCTGAGTGTCTTATCGAGGGCGTGGTGGTCGTTAACGCGTTCATCGAGGGCGGTCACGAAGGCTTCTCGGATTTGGGTGTCTGTGACGTGCGGTGTTGTGCAGGGGGTTTTGCGCGCGTATTTGTTGTTGCATCGCCAGATGTAGCGGCGGTATTTGCTGGTGGAGTGCCATACTTTTCTGCCGTACCAGCCGCCGCACTGGGCGCATTGGATACGGCTAGCGAACGGGTGGGTGTTAGCGGTGCCTTTACCGGAGCGTCTAGCGAGTTCTGCTTGGACTGCTTCCCAGGTGGATGGGGCGATGATCGGCTCGTGGTTGGCGGTGACGTAGTACTGGGGTACTTCACCCTCGTTGGCCTTAGTGGCTTTTGTTAAAAAGTCTGTGGTGAAGGTCTTTTGCAGCAGAGCGTCACCTTTGTATTTCTCGTTGGTCAGGATGGAACGGATCGTGCTGGCAGGCCAGATGGTTTTACCTCGAGGGGTTGGGATTGCGTCAGCGGTGAGTTCAGAAGCGATGGTGTGTGGGGTGGCGCCTTGGAGGAACCGGGCGTAGATACGGCGCACGATCACGGCTTGATTTTCGTCAACCACGAGGTTACCGTCGGCGCCTTTCTTGTAGCCGAGCAGGGAGGCGTAGGGCACCATGATTTTACCGGTGGCGAATCTTTTGCGGTGTCCCCAGGTGACGTTCTCACTGATGGAGCGGGATTCTTCTTGGGCGAGGCTACTCATGATGGTAATCAGTAGTTCGCCTTTAGAGTCCAGGGTCCAGATGTTTTCCTTCTCGAAGTACACCTCTACCCCGGCGTCTTTAAGTTGGCGCACATGCGTGAGCGTGTCTACGGTGTTGCGGGTGAAACGGGAGACGGACTTGGTGAGGATCAAGTCGATCTTGCCGGCCAGCGCGTCAGCGATCATCGCTTTGAAGCCTTCGCGGTGTCGAGTGGTGGTGCCGGTGATGCCTTCGTCAGCGTACATTCCCGCGAAGTCCCACTCCGCCCGGCCCTGAATATAGGCGGTGTAATAGGTCACTTGTGCCTCATAGGAGGAGGCTTGCTCCTCGGCTTCGGTCGATACCCTCGCGTAGGCGGCAACTCGGCGTTTGCGTGCCAGACCGGCGGTCAGGGTCTGGCCTGGGGTTTTCGTGGCTGGGATGGTCGTGACTTGTTTAACCCGCTGCGCAGTAGTGGTCATGATTGCCTATTCTCGTGGATGTTGACCACCACTGGGGTGTCACTGGTGGTGGTGTGGATAGTTAGTGTCCCGTCTGGGTGGGCAATCATCCTTTTAAGCTGGTGGAGGGCCTGCTCGTCATCCCACTCAGTCCATCCGAGTGTGTCGGCGCAGATGTTGGTGAGCAGGGTGTGTCGGATTTGTGGTGCGTGGCAGGGGTTTCCTTTGCCTTTGGTGGCGGTTTCGCACCACCAAAACTTGTATCGCTTATCGCGGCGTGTTTTGGTTCTGCGATGGTAGAACCTGCCACACACTGAGCATTCGATTCTCGAGGTCAGCCCGCAGGTTCGGGCACTGGGTGTGGCTCCTCGCCCTAGTTGGCGGCGGCGGGTGAGTTCATCGCGTACGGCCTGGAACTGGTCTGGGCTGATGATTGGTGGGTGGGATCTGGTAACGAGGTAGCGGGGTAACTCGCCAGTGTTCACGGTCACGGCAGCGTTGGCAATTTCGGGTCGGTAGTGCTGTTGGAGTATCACGGTGCCGGTGTAGGTTTCGTTCTCGAGGATCTTGCGTAGCACTTGCCCGTGAAAAGCCCTACCGCGCCGAGGCTTAATCCCCTCACTGTTGAGTTCTTCGGCGATCGCCTCGGGAGATTCCCCGGCCAGAAACTGGGTGAAGACCCGCTTAACCACTTCGGCTTCGTCCTCGACGATGACGAGGTCGCTAGCCTTGTATTTATAACCGTAGGGTTGGCGGAAGTGCAAGCCACCGGTGGCGTATTTCTTCCTGATCCCCCACTTGACGTTTTTCGACATCGAACGCGATTCTTCTTGCGCGAACGAGGCCAATAACGTCAGGAGGAGTTCACCATCGGCGGTGGCGGTATCAATGTTTTCCCGTTCGAACCGGATCGTGACTCCTAAGGTGCGCAGCTCGCGTACTGTTTCAAGCAAATCCACGGTGTTACGCGCCAAGCGAGAGATCGATTTACACAACACGATGTCGATACCACCAGCACGGGCGCTACCCATCATCTCGTGAAACTCATCCCGATGCTTGGTAGAAGTCCCGGTGACGCCTTCGTCAATGAACACCCCGGCATACTCCCACCCGAGCGTGGAGTGGATCAGGTGGGAGTAGTAAGACACCTGGGCGGCAATCGAAGACAGTTGGCGTTCATGATCGGTCGAGACCCGCGCATACGCCGCCACCCGAACCCGTTTTAACCGCTGGGGTTTCGGGGCGATCCGGCGAATATCAGGCTTTCCCATGACACCTCCTTGCGTGGTGACTACACCACTTTCGAGCCTGCTTAGAACCGTTGTTTGTGTTGTATCCATCTACGCTCTAAACCCTGGTTTTATCCAGTCGAACCCCCACCATCAGCGCCCCCACTACCGCAGTGGAATCACGCGCCAAACTGGTAAGGACGGTGCGAGATTCCTTGCTGGTAAGTAAGCCCTGATCGGCGAGTAGGTCGACGAATCTGATGGCGCGCAGCAGCTCGATTTCAGCATCAACATCGATCACGGTCATGGCCTGCCACCGCGTGTGGAGAATCGATCCCTGACGTAACAGGCGTGAGTGCAGTATTTACGTGTACGGTTTCCGTAGGCGCTGAATACTGTTCCGCAGTGGTGGCAGGTGAAGGTGTAGAACGCGCGCCTGTTGATCTGGTCGGGATGGGTTTTCCACCACGCGCGCCTACACGCATCACAACAGAACCGGGTTTGGCGCCCCGCTAACGGACTTGAACACTGAAGGCAACCAACGACCTGACCCACCGTGCGCGAGTCACCGCTGGCGCTTGCAGGAGTGACATTGTTGCGTCTGCACCAGCTTTTCACCGTGTTTACGTTTAGCCCCAGCTCATTTGCGATGAGTGATAATCCCATCCCGGCTTGGCGGAGTTTACGAACCTGGTCTTTAGACCGCGTATCAAAACCAGCCAACCTCGGCTACCTCCTTACAGAAGGCACCCGCTAGGTAGAACACCTTGTTCTAGTTGGCCTTCTACTCATACGCCCCCACACACCCCTAATACGGACGCCCCTAACCCAAGACACGAAAAAGAGCCCCGCCACGACCTCTTAAGCGAGGCAGTAGCGGGGCTAGCGCAGAACGTGTGAGTGTTAGTAGCCGAGCTTCTGATTCACCCGGCGCTGTACCTGCTCATACAAGTTGCCAAGACGGCGGTGGCGTTCGTCCCCGTTGCCGTAGTCACCACGGATGACCGCGTCAGCCAGGGCATCGATGTTTACCGCAAGGTTAGGGGAAGGAGGATAGATTTTTGAAGTGTTGATCTACTTGTATCGCATAGACAAGTACGCACCCTGGTCTTCCTTGATTGAAGAGGGTGCGTATTTGGCTTGGCTGCAAGGACTATAGAAGACTAGTCTCCAACTTCCTCTCGCGTTGCGAGAATCGTAGCGAAAGTAAGGCTGATTACCAGTCCTGCAATAATGGCTAGCATTCCGGAGATGTTGATCGCAGTCGGAATGTTATGTGCATAGTAGAAGAATGAGGCTGAACCGAGTAGACAAAGGCATACCCCAAATATGTACACTCCCCTCAGCAATACCGAGCTCTTCAGCGTGATGGCTGCACTTAGACCTACTAGCGATTCAACAACGAGAATCAGTAGAATCAGCCATTGACCCCAAAGTGGAGTGTTACTTGTTGTTCGCAGTGCATAGATCCAAAGGCCAACAAAGGTTGCAGCAAGTACCAGCGAGGACAAAATGGGGATGTGACGCTTTCGCATGAAAAACACCTCCCTTTACGGACAAGAACTAAATACGTGAACTGCCGTCACCGTGCTGTAGTATACGCCAGCTGTCGCCATGCATGAGGATTGCGTAGCGCCTTTCGAGTAGGTCGCTATGCAGTTATTACCCAAGTTTACAAGTAGTGCTGCGTCGCAAGCTTTAGAAGCGCAACCCTTGCGCTCGTAACACATGTCATGAATTGCGCATGGGCCACGGAAATCCGCATTGGGTCCAAAAGGATTTGGGAACTCGTCTGGGGATTTGGTGCAGTAGTCGTGAAGTGACCCTAGTTTGGGGTTGTATACATAATTTGAGGGAACCTTGATGAGGCTTGCCCTCCACTGTCCTGCAGACTCTGTTGAGCTCGGCACTGTTGCATCAAAGTAGTCAAGTCGATACTTGACGACATTGTCAGACTCGCTTGATAGGCGAAGCATATTATTCTCAAGAATCACCTTGGCGGGTGATACTTCACCATCAATGGTCGAGCCGTAAAATTCTGTTACCAGGCCGACCAACTCCCTGTGCGAATTTGAAATGTAGAGCCACTGGGTGGCATCATCCAGTGCGAATGTGTATCCTTCCCACCGAGAAAGATCGAGTTGTGCTATGCCATTGATGGCAGTAAGCGAGTTCGGAAATTTGAGGCTGTAGCTTTTGCTTGCAGTCGGTACGGCACCGCCCTCCAATTTCAAGCCCAAAGCTTCAGCGCGTTCATTAACACTGGACGTCTCAGAGACAGTTGTGATGTGTGAAAAACCTGTGTCGGCAACAGCTGTCTGTGCGGAAGTGAGACCTGCCAGCAGAGCTAGGGGGCATGTAAAGGCCAGCCCAAGGGTTGCCATAATCTTTCTCTTCATGACTTCTCCTCATTGAGTTATGCATGTGTGGATTCACTCACAATGTAACACTGATCACGCACCCGCAGGTACAATGTGACCACGAACGCACTCCTCGATCTGGTGTCTCGCTCTTCCCATGAGGCTAAATACAATCGCATCACCCAACTGGTAGTGCGATCGCGGTACCCTCAGTATTGATGGGAGCTAACAGAGTTAGACAGTAAAATACCCCACTACCACCGAGAAGTTGGGTAGTAGCGGGGCTCGCCGGGAGATGCGTGGGTGCGGTTAGTGTTAATAGCCGAGTTTTTGGTTCACCCGGCGCTGTACCTGCTCATACAGGCTTCCGAGGCGGCGCCTGCATTCCTCGCCGTTGCCATAGTCTCCGCGGATGACTGCGTCGGCTAGGGCGTCGATGTTGGGTGTGGGCGCTGGGGTGTGTCCTGTGAGTTTGGCGTTGACGCGAGCCTGCACCTGGTCATAGAAGTTGCCGAGCTTGCGTCGTCGTTCTTCACCGTTGCCGTACTCGCCGCGGATGACCGCGTCCGCTAACGCATCAATATTCGGTGCTGCTGGTGCCGGTTTCGCTGGTGCGGGTTTAGTGGGCGTGGCAGGTTTAGCGCCGGTCATCGGGTTAATACCTGAATGGGGGTGCGGATTGTTTTTTGGGGTTTTATCAGGGGTTATGATGGTTTGAATATGCTTTGAGAGCATATTGTGTGAAGAGTGCTTGTAATCGACCGGTTTGTGGTGTATGCGGACAAAGGCTTGTAAAGAACGGTAAGACTAGCTCTGGGCGAACCCGGTGGCGTTGCCTGTCCTGCGGGGCTTCGACAGTTAAATCACGTCCTGATATTAGCGCTAAATCCCAAGCAGACTTGTTTATAAAATGGCTGTTAGAAGGCTATTCGGTTAACCAACTCGGTCTAGCTAAAACCTCTTTTACTACTAAAACCGCCTGATGTTGGCAAGTCCAGGTGCCTAAGCCCTCGGTCACTGGCGAGGTCTACAATCAGGTGCTACTTGACGGGATCTATCTTGCCTACGGCTGGTGCTTAATCACCGCTACTAACGGCAAACAAATCATTGACTGGCAATGGTGTCAAAGAGAAAACGCGCCCGCCTACCAAGCAATAATGAACCGGCTACCCGCCCCGATGGTAGTGGTAACCGATGGCGGGGCAGGCATTAAGAAAGCTCTACGAAACGCTTGGCCTAACACCCGCGTGCAACGCTGCCTTTTCCATGTTAAAACCAACACCATCACCGATCTAACCCGCAAACCCAAAACTGTCGCCGGAAAAGCGCTACTAGCTCTTACCAACCAGTTATTAACCATCAAAACCCCTCAAGAGGCCGCCAACTGGATTAGATTGCTACACCAGTGGCACCAGCTCTACCAAGACCTCATCAACGAGAAAACCTACAGCACAGACCCCAACACTAAAACCCGCTGGTGGTGGACACACGAACGTTTAAGGAGAGCCTACAAACGACTCGAGCGCCTTTCCCGAACCGAGCACCTATTCACCTATCTAGAGCCCGAATTCGCTAACAAAAACATTGACCACACAACCAACCAGCTAGAAGGAGGAATCAACGCCCCCATCCGCCGCCTACTCAACACCCACCGCGGCATATCCGAGCCACACATGAAAAAAGCCATCCAATGGCTGCTCAACCAAAAATCCATAGACCCAGCCAACCCTATAAAATATCTCACCAACCAGCACAAACACCTAGACCAAGAAAAACTGGCTCAACCAATGCCACACCCGACCAACCCGCCCCAATACGACAACGCCATCGACTACAACCCCAAATACCAAGACGGATCCCTACACATCCGCAAAGGCTGGACATGACACTAACCCACCCCGACACGCCCTAAAAATACACACATTTTAGGTATTAACCCCTACCAACCGCCTGGAACCCTCGCCGACAAGCAAAAACGCCCATCCTGATAC
>NZ_RPZY01000036.1:0-2586 GCF_008661855.1 Varibaculum sp. | reverse complement strand
GTGCAAATACAGCCCATTATACAGCCGTTTAGGGTGCCTGGAAGCCATACGAAGCACGGAGACATTGTAACAGCTTGGCACAATGCAGATGCTCCATTACACACGATTGAGGAGCTGAATCGGTATGCTAGTAAGCCGACACTGAAGTACCTCAATTCGGGGGTGTCGCAGGAGGAAGCGCAAGTGCTGGACAAAGGGGCGTACTCCACGAATAGGCTCACCAAAGCAAGAGCTAAAGAGCTGTACCCCGAATGGTACCAAAGGCGCATCGTGGAGGGCGCACCTCGCAAGACGTGGAATGTACATAGGGGGCTGTACGATTGGTGGAAGAATATGCTGTGGACGAACGAAAAGGTGGCTGTTGGTCATCGCTACCACTGCATCATGTTCCTCGCCGTCTATGCTCGTAAGTGTAACGTGCCGTTTGAGGAGCTTAAACGGGATGCTCTAGAGTTTGTGCCACGTATGGAAGCTCTAACGGGTAACACGGGCAGGCACTTCACTGAGCGGGATGCTCTAGACGCTCTAAAAGCATACAAGGAGAGCTCAGAGACCTATCCCCGCCAGCTGGTAGAGGATAGGACGGGGCTGAGAATAGAACCTAATAAGCGCAATGGACGAGACACTGCGACACACTTAGAAAGAGCAAGAGCTGTGCAGGAAATAGACTACCCCGATGGGTCTTGGCGAAACGTGGACGGCAGACCCAAAGCCACGAAAGAGAATAGCCCCCACTATGCCAAGGTGCAGGAGTGGAGGGATAGAAACCCAAACAGCACGAACAAGAGCCGTTGCGCTAGAGAAACGGGGCTTGACCGAAAGACTGTGCGTAAGTGGTGGCAAAGCGCTTGGGATTCGCTTTAAAGAGCATCGAGTGGTCAAATCTTGCGCCCCCTTCGTTCTTGTCTCTTTTGCAAAACGTGCTGCTCTCTGCGTCTGTCTATGTCTCTAGCCTGCCCCGCATTGCGCTCTCTGACAGCTTGTGCCTGCCTTTGTATGTCAGACGTAGGTACCACAACCTTGGGTGCTCTTACCTGCTCTATCGTCTGCCCATCGAGCAATAGCTTCCCCCTTACCCTATCAGCTGTACATCTCACTCCTTTGTCCATCACACCTCTAGGCGATGCCCATATCAGCAGGGCTAAGTCTCCGAGTCTATTCCCAAAGTCTCTAAACCAATCCTTGCATTCGCCCCAAAACGATTTAAAGGCACCTTTTAGCCCGAGTTCCTCCAATAGCCCACCATCTTCTATCCTTTGAGCCGTTATGCTCTCTCTGCGCTCCTCAGACCCCTTAAAAGCTTTTTTGTAATCATTCGCTAGCCCTCCAAACATCTTGCATTCTGCTAGAATCTGCTTTGACGCTACCTGCTCCACCTGCTTGGCTTCGGCTTGTGCCTGCGCTCGTGCTTCCTCTTCTTTCATCGTTTGATCTTTAAGGGTTTGGAGACGTAGCCCTTCGGCTTGATTCTTGTATTGTATCGCTCCGAGGTGTTTAATGTCGCTACTCTCTCCCCTAACCATCTGTAGGCAGTCCGCCACCATCGTCTGCATCTCTGCCATATCTTGCTTGCTAAGCTTGATACTCTTGCCCGTGTCGTGGTTCACCCAATCAAACACTATATGAGCGTGTAGGTTCGGCTTCCACGCTCCCTCGCTATCTGTATGCCCCTCGTCCTTGTGGGTGTATATCTGTAGCGTCTTAATTCCCCAGCGTTGTTCTATTGCATCTGCAAGACCCTTTAATTGTTCAATCGTGGTGTCTTGTCGGATTACTATTACCCCCTCTCTTATCGGGGTTGCTTTCGCCTGCATAGCTCGCCCCGTTTTTCCCTTTACAAGGGTTCGGAGTTGTTCAAGATGCGCAGGTAAATCTGCTACGCCAACCCAACTCTCGTTTTGGTGAGAGAGGTCGGGTCGCACATAGTCTAGATGCTTCAGCCGTTGATTGTGCTGTTCGCTACTGCCGATTTTACATGGCTCAATATGGATACTTGTCTTGCTCATGGCTTATACTTTTTGGTCAACTTTAGGGGGTGCTGGGGGTGTCCTCCATGCCCCTCGGAGAGCACACAACTACGTATGTAGTTATAGTGTGCTATAACTAGTGAATAGCTAGTGTCCGCTCAAAGTTACGGATAACGATTTTATTGGACAACTTTTAGTCGCCCTCATCACACCCTTTTTGGGAGCTGAAATTTCCCCCAGCGGTCAGATGTGTGTTCGGAAAATTCTCTATATTTGCAGAGAATACAAACAAATAGAATATAATAGAAGTGGATAACATTGAGCTAAAGGCATCAACATCAATTAGAATTGATGCAAGCGTACTCCAGCAGATACGCAGTGAAGCAAGGGCTGAGAATAGGAGCTTAAGCAACTACATCGAGACCTTGCTCTACAGAATGGGGTATAGACCTTATAATGCCGAGACGGCAGAAGCCTGCATAGAAGCTAAGAGCGGTCGCTATGCTGGCTCCGTGGATACTGCTACTCGCGAAACAATAGAAGCGTCTCTGTGGGATGAAGAAGCGTAGGCTGGTATATACTACCAAGTTTAAGAAAGACCTCAAGCGATTTAGAAACG